>CAMVKS010000016.1 GCA_947167995.1 uncultured Prevotellaceae bacterium | reverse complement strand
AGCGCGAAGCCGCCGAACGTGCCGCCGCCGAAAAAGCCAAAGCAGAGCGCGAAGCCGCCGAACGTGCCGCCGCCGAAAAAGCCAAAGCAGAGCGCGAAGCAGCCGAACGTGCCGCCGCCGAAAAAGCCAAAGCAGAGCGCGAAGCCGCCGAGCGTGCCGCCGCCGAAAAAGTCAAAGCAGAACGCGAGGCCGCCCTACGCGCCAAAGCTGAGCGTGAAGCCGCCGAGAAGGCAAGAAGAGAGCGTGAGGCAGCCGAGCTCACCGCTGCCCGAAAAGCTAAAGCCGAACGTGAAGCGGCACTAAAAGCCGATGCCGAACGCAAGGCGGTCGAGCAGATGAGAGCCAAACGTGAGGCTGCCGAGAAAGCCCTGAAAGAAATGGCCAAGGCCGAACAAGAAATGGCCGAGCGAGCTAAAGCCGAAAAAGAGAAAGCCGAGCAAGCTAAAGCCGAGCGAGAAGCTGCCGAACAAGCAGCTGCCCAAAAGGTAAAAGCCGAGCTCGAAGCCGCCCAACGCGCCAAAGCCGAGCGTGAAACCGCCCAACGCGCCAAAGCCGAGCGTGAAGCCGCCGAGCAAGAAGCTGCAAAGTTCAAGAGCAAAGAAAAAGCCCCAAATATCCCACCCATCATTGCCAACAAGGTGACTGAGCCTCCTGTCATTGTTGACGTTCCACCAATGCCACAGGAGCCTATCATGCAGCAAGATAATGGTAACCCGGCTCCCAGCATTCCCGATACAACTGCAACTCCTCAGGTTCCACCAATAAATCCCAAACCAGTCATTCCTGTTGTGCCACCCGAACCACAACCAGCACCACAGCCAGTCATCCCCGTAGTGGCACCCGAACCTGAAGAGGATCCCAAACCGGTTATTCCAGTAGTAGATCCCGAACCTAAAGAGACACCACAGCCTGTCACCCCCATGGTCGCACACGAACCAGAGAACGAGCGCACCATCATGCCCGACTTAGGTCAAGGTCACTCCTCCCCCAGCGATGACGACATGGAGCCTGACCAGGACAGCTACTCAACCGACGATGAGGAAAAAACCAAGAAAAGCTTGGCAATTCCCATCATGATTGCCATCATCGTAGTGGCAACAATAGGCATCATTGTCTTTATCTTCCTGATCAACAGTAGCCCAAGCTCTCAAGAAGATTCAAAAAACGGCAATGAAAGCACCAAAACAAGCGAAATTCTAATCTCCCCATCACAAGCTCAATCAGGACAAATGTGCTACATCGCACCCGATGCCCAGAACTTCTCATAACAACCCACTATAACATAAAAACATATCCACACACTATGACACACTTTAAGAAATATTTCAATGCATTAAGGCTACTCACAGCTATTGTGGCAGTGACAGCAGCGACAACAGTTCAGGCACAGTATTGGGACCTGTTCTATGATTTCGCTGGAGATTTTCACGATGGACTTGCCAAGGTGTCGCTAAACGACAAGTGGGGCTACCTCAACAATCTGGGCGCCGAAGCTGTGCAGTGCATCTACCAGAATGCCGGCGACTTCAACAACGGGCGAGCCAAAGTGCAACGACAAGGCAAATGGGGCTTCGTCAATGTTAACGGCGCTGAAGTAATTCCTTGCAAGTATGACGAGATTGGTCCGTTTGACGAAGACTTCATGGCAAGAGCCAAAGTCAATGGCAAAATAGGTTACATAGGCATGCGAGGAGAAGTCATCCCTTGCATCTATGACGAGATTGAGCCATTCAACGACCACCTCATTGCCAGAGTGACCATCAATGGCAAGAAGGGACTGATTCGCAAATTTGCCGAAAACGTTGGTGACGTAGAATTAGCACCATGCAAGTATGATTACATTGGCGACTTCAAAGACGGAGTCTTCAAAGCAAAACTTAACGGCAAGTGGGGCTACTTAGACATCAACGGCAATGAAATCATAGCATGCCGCTACGACGACATCAAGGACTTTGACGGTGACTATGCGCTGGTGTGTCTCAACGGAAAGTATGGCTTTGTCCACAAGAGCGGAGCGGTGGCGATACCTTGCCTGTCGGAATCGGACAGCGGCATGAAGCTCATCAACGGCATGACCAAGTTCACGGTCAATGGCAAGTGCGGAGTGTATAGCACCAACGGCAATTACATCGTCCAGCCCGAGTATGTCAACGCCATTCCTCTGAGCAACGCAATCATCAAGGTCGAGAGCGCGGGCGAGGGCTGCGGGGCTTTCAGCATGATGGGAAACAAAGTGCTGCCGTGCAAATATGACAACATAGAGTATTTAGGCGAGAGTCTGCTCATGGTCAAGGAAAACGGCAAGTGCGGCATCTATGAAACAACAGGAAGAAAAGTCATTAGTCCGAAATATGATGATATTGAGCCTTTCAGCAACGGCCTTGCCGCAGTGTGCGAAAACGGCAGGTGGGGATACATCGACATTAGTGGCAAGAAAATCATAAACACCAACTTTGACAACGCCGAGCCATACAACGATAATAATGTGGCTGTTGTGGGAGAGAGTGGCTATCTCTCTTTGATCAACAAATTTGGCGAAATCATCACCACCAACAAGTACAACGAGTTCCTCGACTTTGTCGATGGCAAAGCCAAGGCCAAGCGCAACGGCAGGTGGGGATATGTCTCGGCTTCGGGCGAAGAAATCATCCCTTGCAAGTATGACCGTTTCGAGAACTTCGACAAGAAAACAGGACTTGCCTTAGTGTCAAGCAATGGAAGACAGGGCCTGGTCAACAAGAACGGCCGCGAGATAACACCCTGCCAGTATGATGTCATCGAGAGCTTCAACAACGATAATCTGGCCAAGGTGATGCGCAATGGCTACACCGGCATGATCAACACCCTGGGCCAAGAAGTGGTTCCTTGCGAATACAACACCGTCGACGCACCCCATGAGAACATGGTAATAGTGTCCAAGAACGGCATGTATGGTTATGTCGACCTGAACGGCTACAACAACATTGCCTGCCAGTACAACGAGGCCAAGCCTTTCAACGACGGCATGGCGGCAGTGCGCAAAGGCAACCTGTGGGGCTACATCGACAACGGCAACCGCACCGTGATTCCGTTCCAGTACTCCGAGGCTGGCACATTCAGCAATGGTCTTGCCAACGTCAACGGAAACAGCTACATCAAGAGCAACGGAGATGTCATCATCATCTACCAGGCAACGGTTGAACTCACTCCCGAATTCAAGAGCTCCATGGAGAACTATGACATGACAGCCAGTTTCTATGAGGGACGTGCCGCAGTGTGCCGCAACGACCTGTGGGGATTCATCGACACAAGAGGTCGTGAACCAATCCCCTGCCAATATAATACTGTGAACCGATTCTGCCAGAAGCTTGCAGCTGTGCAAAAAGATGACAAATGGGGATATATCGACATCAACGGCGCGGTCATTGTACCCATCGAGATGAATGTCGCCGATGCCGGCATGTTCTCCGAGGGTCTCGCCTTCATCGCTCAGGACATGAATCAACCCATGAGCTACTTCTTCATCAACAGCAAGGGAGACAAGGTCTTTGAAGGCAGCAACCTCGACAGGAACAAGATTGCCGAGAACGGTTTCCTCATCTTCGAGAAGATTCCCACCTTCAACAATGGAGAATGTTATATTCCTCTCTACGGCAGCAATGAGTATGCTGTCTACAACACATCTGGACAACTGGTAAGAAAAGAGAGCAATCTTCCACATGTGGAGAAGAAGAGCAGCGACTATTCCATCTTTATAGGCGACAACAACAAGAAGGGACTTAAAGACAGCAACGGCAACGTTGTGATTCCTGCCAAGTATGACGAGATAAAGACCGACAACCTGGGAAATCCCAGTGTTTCGAGTGGTGTTGTAATGGTAACACTCCTTGAGCGGGATGTCGACTATCCCGACGACATGGAATATGCTACACCCCACTATGCTTATGCCGACCTTCACGGTCACGACACATTCTCTCCAAACGTCTTGAGAAAGATTGAGAACGCCGAGAACGCAATTCTCAACAAATCGAGCATCGCAACTCAACGCGAAGAAGGGGTTTACATCGAGGATGAAGCTAAGGAAGACTATCCATCGGTGGGCATGGCACCCAGCCCAGGCAAGAGACGCTCTAACAGCATCCTTCCTCCCACAATAATCAACTCCAACGAAGAGACCCGTGTGGGCACTCTCACCGTTTATCGTGCCAACTCCACTTTCAACTTGAAGAAGACCAACGAAATCACTCAACAAGTTGTCTTCTCGAAACGTTTCCACATGGGAGAGCTCATCTGCGACAGTAACGATCCAGGCACCAAGATGACTCAGACTGTCTCGACCAACAACGAGCCTTGTTACCAGTATGAGAGAGACTGGGGAGGCGAGAACCACAGCTTCCTCATCAACCTGGGCTATGTGAGCAAGGAAGAGTACAAGTTTGACGAATTGCTTGTTGACGAAGTGGGCAACAACGGCGTGACATTCGTCAGCGAGAATGGCAAGTACCGAGTGAGCATCTTCAGGCCCAATTTCAACGGCTACGAGATTGCCAATTGGGAAGGTGACCTCGACTATGTGCTCACTGCCACACTTCCCGAGCCAGGCACCAGCCGTACCTATAACTTCATGTGCGCTCTCGACGACAATGGCACTCACATCAACCTCTACGGTCACAACGACTATATGTCTAACGGAGACTCTTCAAGCAAGTTCTGGAAGCCCTATTGCGGCATTCTCTATGAGGATTTCGAGGCAAGCATGTCGCAGCCGTTTGACGCTCAAGGCAACATGCAGACCAACTTGAGGGCTGTGGACGGCAACAATTATATCACTATCGCCTACTTCCGCTCGGAGCACAAGCTCTATGTCAACGGAGAGTGGCTATTCTTGCAGAGAAAATAAACGGTAAGTAGTAATTAGTAAGTGGTAAGTTTGCGCCTGTGGCGCATTCTGCAATTGTGCATTACATAAGTGGTG
This sequence comes from uncultured Prevotellaceae bacterium, assembly GCA_947167995.1. Classification (GTDB taxonomy): domain Bacteria; phylum Bacteroidota; class Bacteroidia; order Bacteroidales; family Muribaculaceae; genus Sodaliphilus. The sequence continues at coordinate 51,019 of CAMVKS010000016.1, read as the reverse complement.
CATTATTAAAAAACTATGAACTATAAAAAGTTTCTTGCTTCGCGTTTTGCACCGCTGGTGGCGGTAGTGTGCAACCTTTTAATGGCCTATGTGCTATATTTCGTGGCGCGTGTAGTGTATCTGCTTGAGAATTACAGCATTTTCAAGCAGGGTCTTGACACAAGCGGAATTGTGAGTGCCTTCAAGGGCGGCATGATGTTCGACTCGTCGGCAATCATGTACACCTGCTCGCTCTATATCGCCATGATGATATTGCCGCTGCACCTCAAGGAGAACAGCACCTATCACAAGGTGTGCAAGTGGATTTTTGTGGTTGTCAACACCGTGGCCTTGGTCATGAACCTGATGGATGCCGTTTACTTCCAGTATACCAACCGACGCACCACAAGCACCGTTTTCGGCGAGTTCAGCCATGAGGGCAACCTCGCGGGCATATTCGGCACCGAAATCTTGAGCCACTGGTACTTAGTGCTCATTGCGGTGGTGCTGGTGTGGGCGATGTGGAAGCTATATGTCATGCCGCGCCTCACTGCGGGGCACGCCCGCAACTGGCGATACTACGCTATCATGACCGCAGGCGTGCTCGCAATGGTGCCAGCTATGATAAGCGGCATGCGCGGAGGCCTTGCCACGGCTGTGCGCCCCATCACGGTGAGCAATGCCAACCAGTATGTGGACCGTCCCATCGATGCCGCCCTGGTGCTGAACACACCATTCTCGCTGATTCGCACCATTGGCAAGAACGTGTATTCCAATCCACATTACTTCAAAGACCAAGCACAACTCGAGGCAATCTACACTCCAGTTCATGCCGCCCCCGACTCGGCGACCTTCACCCCAAAAAATGTGGTGGTTATCATCATCGAAAGCTATGGCAAAGAGTACATGGGCTTTTTCAATCACGACCTTGACGGCGGCAAGTACAAGGGTTACACACCTTTCTGCGACTCGCTGTTGACCCAGTCGCTCACCTTCAAGTACAGCTATGCCTGCGGACGCAAGAGCATCGACGCCATGCCGTCCATCCTCTCGAGCATTCCAATGATGAAGGAGCCTTTCATCCTCACTCCGGCGTCGATGAACGAGCTCAGCGGAATGGCACGGCAGCTTGGCGACAAAGGCTATACCACAGCCTTCTTCCATGGGGCGCAGAACGGCTCGATGGGCTTCGAGGCTTTTGCCCGCTCAACTGGCTTCCAGCAATATCTGGGACGCACCGAATTCAATGCCGACCCAAGCACTCGCGGTGACCGCGACTTTGACGGCACCTGGGCAATCTGGGACGACCCGTTCCTGCAGTTCATGTGCCACAAAATCAACGGCTTCAAAGAGCCATTCCTCGCCACCGTGTTCACCGCATCGAGCCACCACCCGTTCAAGGTTCCCAAAGAGCTGGAAAACCAGTTCCCCGAAGAGGGCACACAACCCATTCACAAGTGCGTGCGCTACACCGACATGGCTCTGCGGCACTTCTTTGAGCAGGCAACCAAGCAGCCATGGTATAACAACACCATCTTCATCATCACCGCCGACCACACCAACCTGAGCACTCACGACAAGTACAAGACCGACTTGGGCGTGTATTCCATTCCCATCATCTTCTTCACCCCCGATGAGAGCCTTCCCGCAGCAGAACTCGAGAATGTGGTGATGCAGCAATCGAGCATCATGCCCACACTCATGGGAATCCTGGACTACGACAAGCCCTATCTTGCCTTTGGATGTGATGTGCTCAACACCCCGGTCGACGAGACATGGGCGTTCAACTATAACAATGGTATTTATCAGTATATCAAGGGAGACTGGATGATGCAGCACGACGGCGAGAAGGTGAAGGCGATGTTCCGATTCCGCAACGACACCATGCTACGCTACAATCTCGTGGGAAAAGTTCCCATTCAACAGCAGATGGAAATCGAGCTTAAAGCTCTCATCCAGCAGTACATGACACGAATGAGCGAGGACAGGCTCACGATAAAGTGAGTAGTAAGTAATAAGTGATAAGTGATAAGTTTGCGCCTGCGGCGCATTCCGCAATTGTGCATTGTGCATTATGAATTGTGCATTATAAACAATAAAACTCTCTTTTTCTTGCTCGAATTAGATATTTGTTATACATTTGCAAGTCAAAAAAGCTAATATTACCAACAACATTACAATAAGTATGAACACAATCAAATGCCCCAACTGCGGCCATCAGCTGCCTGAGGATTCGGCATTCTGCAACAAGTGCGGCAGCCGGATAAATACTTCTGACTACAGCAGTCGCCGCGAGCCAAGACGAGACTATGAAGATTGGAGCGACGAGCCTGAGCAGCGTGAGCCACAGAGCAACGACAAGGGTGTTGAGCGCAGCTACAAAACTCTGTTGATAGTAGTGGGAATCGCCGTGGCTGCGTTGATATCTATCTTCGCCATTAACAAGTGTTTCTTCAGCGGCAACAAAGAAAACACACAAGAGGCCGTGACAGCCGAAGAAAACAGCAATGCCGCCGAAGCCATCGCTGCTGCATCCGACGCATTCAGGCAAACTCTCAACGAGAACCACTACGACGTTGACGGAGAGCGCATAGTCTACGCACTGAGAATAGATGGCACAGAACGTGGTAAAAACGACAAAATCATTGGTATCACACTGCTCCCCGACAAGTTCTACAAGCTCTATGAGCTCGTGCAGAACGGAGACAGCTGGAAAATCGACCCAAAGAACATCCAGAAGGTCGACATCGCCGGCAACGATGTGAAGTTTGACCAAGACCAACTCAAGACCAGCATCGAGTATGTACCCCAAAAGACCGTCATTGATGGACGCAGCTATTTCTTCTATGCCTACCTGAGTTCGCCCAGAAGCAACCCCAGCAACGCCAGCGTGGTACTGAATCTCTATGACGTTCAGAGCCGCAACATCACAAAGATGACATATGATGGCACCTACCAAGACATCAACGGCGAGAGGGTGATAGTGTGCAACCCAGCCACCACCAGCAACAAGGCGACACAGTGGATGGACAATCAAGCACGCTTGAACATCCGCATTCTCAGTATAAAAGGCAACGACAACAGCTCCGACATTCTCGACGCCACCGAGCCAACCACCACTCAAGAGCAGCAGGTCACCGACCCCGCCGCCACACCTCAAGCCACACCCAGCCAGCAGGCATCTGTGGGACAGGACAAAGACAGCCCCATGTTCCACAAAGATGACATAGTAGAAACCAAGAAAGCTGGTCGATTCACCGTATTCCGCCTCAAAGACGGTAGCGTGGTGCGATATGACAGCTCTACAGGCAAAAACACCAGAATACATTCGGGTGGCGCTGAGGCCATTGGCTTTGAAGACACCGAGAAAGGCATCCTCAACATACGCAAGAGCGACGGCAGCCGTGAGCAAGTCGACCTCAACAACGGTCAGCACACATCCAAGCCTGCGGCATCCAAGCCAGCAGCTCCAGCTCAGCCTGAAAAGAAGGAAGACGCACCCAAGCCTTGACATGCTCAATCTCTCTTGTGAAATGTTCATTGTGCATTATTAATCGTGCATTATGAATCGACGTTGGGAATGAATTACGTCAGCCTCTACTCTCTCTTCTCGCGCGGTGATAGAAACCTATCACCGCATGCGTTGAAAGCGCTGCGTCAGCCTCTTGTTGAAGAACTCATCAGATTTCAAACACAAGAAGCCAACAGCCATAACGGGCAGCTGACGAGCAACACTGTCGAGCTGAGCAAGGATTTCACACAGGTGAGAGTGACACATGCCAGCAGCAGCGAGCAACAGAATGTCAAAGCCTATGGCGCACTGCTGCTTGAAGCCTTGGCCCACAGCAAGCGCAGCGACAAGAAGCTCGAGGCGATAGCCCATGAGTGCATCAATGGCAATCTCTCCACCCTCGCACAAGTGCACCTGGCAATAGAGCGAATGGTGAGCAGCAGAATCTACATCCTTCTTCTTGCAATCATTGCAGCCGGTCTTGCAATCATGTGGCTGCAACAACACCATTAACATTCCCTGGGAGGGAGACGACAGCAGAGCAATACCCCTCCTACTGGCAACACCTTATTATTTATAATAATATGACATCGACAAACCGTTATATAAAAATTGTGGTTCTTGTGATTTTCTTGCTCTCAGGAGTGAGACAATCTGATGCCGTATTCAAAGAGGCCGACTTTGGACACACTATCGAGGTGCTCTGTGCCGAGTTAGAGACAAAATACAAGGAGCAAAAAAGCATCATGCGCCGCTATGAGCAGAATGCTCAGAAGCAGCACGAACAACTTGTTGCCACCATGCAGCAGATTGACCAGCTCTCGCTCATACTCTACTCACAGAACAACGAGTTCTCGTTCGACATGGCCTATGCCTGCCAGCAGGCTACCGACCTCTATAATAACAACAATATTACTCCCCTTCCGTTCAACCAGATCTTGAAGAAACTCGACAGCGAGATTGAGCGTTACGACAGCCTCATCTATGTTCTCAAACACATAGCTCCCGCCATCGACGACTCCAAGAAGTCTAAAAAGAGAAGGGCTGCTGCCAGCGAGACATCGGCAATAGAACAAATCGCCGACAGCATCATGGAGTCAACAGAGGCCACACACAAAGAGACCGACGACCCCAATGCTCAGCAGTCAATAGAGAACATATTGATACAGTCGGGCGACGAATTGGATGATGACGCATTGTACGTCCTCAATGAACGCGAGAAAGGCATCAGAGAGAAATGCCTCGTCTACGCTCAAGCCCTCAGAAACATCATTTTCAAGACCAAGGAGAAGATGAGCAAGGACAAGGAGTTCTATGACGAGGTGACTGCCAAACTTGAATCGCTCAACCGCTATGCCCTGAAGAAATATGAAGAACTGCAGAACAGCATCTTCAAGAACAACGGCAGCAACTATTTCTCGGTGCTCGCCTCGCTGGGCAGCAACTACAACAGAATAAAGAAAGAACTCTCCGAAAAATACGGCACTCTCTCCCGCGACGGGGAAAAAGGTCCAATCAAGAGCCAGTGGCGAGGTCTCGTGATTTTCATGACCTCGGTGTTCATCCTGTTATACATCTTCATAGCCACAATTTTGAGCGTCGTAATCCTGAGGTGGTTCCTCCCCAAGAAAATAAGAGGCAATGAAGACTATAAAGGCAAGCGGACAATAATAGGCATCGCATGCGGCGTGTTCCTGTTCTCGCTCTTCATCACCATCGCCAAGTCGCTCATCAACCACAATTTCATTGCCATGGCCATCGGCATCACCATCAACTACTCGTGGCTGGTGCTTGTGATTCTCGTGTCGCTGCTCATCAGGCTCAACAGCAGGCAAATCAAGACTGGAGTGTGGGTCTACACCCCCTTCCTGCTCATGGCGTTTGTGGTGATTGTGTTCCGCATCATCTTCATCCCCAACATTGTCGTCAACATCATCTACCCGCCACTGCTGCTGATTTTCACCTTCTGGCAGATTGTGGTGCTCCGTCGCCGAAAAGTGGAGCTGCCCATCACCGATTTGGTGCTCTCATTTATATCGCTCGCAACGATGATTGCGGCCTGTGCCCTGGCATGGTTTGGATATACACTGCTCGCCGTTCAAATCATGGTGTGGTGGTCGTTCCAGCTTGCATGCATACAGACCATCATCTGCCTCTACGACATCGCCCAGATGTATGCCAACAAGTACCTCATCAAGCGCATCAGGAAGAACGCCCTGCTCAAGAGGTCCTACCGCAAGAAGAAGATGAGCGAGGAGAAGATGAACGCCAAGCTGCTCGAACAGGCCAAGAAGGGCCAGCACATATACTCGACCTGGATGTTTGATGCCTTCATAAAGATGGTTCTACCCATCCTGTCGGTGATCTCCATCCTGATGAGTGTGGTCTTTGCAGCCAACATGTTTGACCTCAAACAGTTGTTGATAAAGATTTTCTACTACAACTTCATCGACCAGCAAGACCTCCTGCAGGTGTCGCTCTACAAAATAACCCTCGTTGTCACACTGTTCTTTGTGTTCTACTACATCAACTATCTCGCTCACGCGATGTACAAGAAGTTCAAAACAAAGAACAACACCAAGGACGATCCGTCTAAGAGGCCGAATATCACACTCGCCAACAATATCATCACTATCGTGGTGTGGGGTAGCTACTTCATTTTTGCGCTTGTACTGTTCAAGGTTCCCAAGGGTGGTATATCGCTCATTTCGGCAGGTCTCGCCACCGGTCTTGGTTTTGCGATGAAAGACATTCTCGAGAACTTCATCTACGGACTCTCGCTCATGTCGGGCCGTGTGAGAGTGGGCGACTACATCGAGTGTGACGGCATTCTTGGCAAGGTGGAGAGCATAGGCTATCAAAGCACTCAGATTGTCACCCTCGACGGCAGCATCATCGCCTTCCTCAACACTCAGCTGTTCAACAAGAACTTCAAGAACATGACAAAAAACCACAGCTACGAGTATGTCAAGCTTCCCGTCGGGGTAGCCTATGGTGTTGATGTCGAGAGGGTGAGAACGCTACTCATCGAGCAGCTCAACCACTATCTGGACGAGACCACCGCCAGCGGCAGGCCGCTCCTCCAGCGCAAGCAGGGCTTCAAAGTGCTCTTCGACAGCTTTGGCGACAACAGCGTGAACCTGATAGTAGCCTTCTGGGTTCTCGTCGAGGAGAAGATAGCCTTTGTTTACAAGGTCAAAGAGACAATCTACAACACTCTCCAGCACAATGGCATCGAGATACCCTTCCCGCAGCGCGACATCCACATCAGGAGCATGGCTCCGGCGCAGCAGGCTGATGATAAAAAAAATAGCAAGAAACAAAATTACGAATAAAAAAATAACACTTTCTGTATTATGACAATTGGATTTGATGGAATAAGAACTGTTGATGGCAATTCACCTTTGAGTTATTACGACCGTGTTGTCATTTCTTCGTTAGGAATGGAATACCCGCGCGACACCTTCATGGTATACTCGCCCTATAGCACCGACGACCGCGGCATGTCGTGGCTGCTATCTATTGCCAACGTGCACAACAAGACTCCCTACAAAGCAATCAACAAATGGGCATGGCGCAACTGCAGCGGCATCTTCACCGACTTCTATCGCCACAACGTGAAGGTCTATCACGGCCTCGACGGCATCTTGCCCTCGGGCAGCGGCAAGCAGCGTGTGGCAATGGTCAACACTGTGAGGGACCTCACTTTCGACCGATATATGGACAACTACTCATGGCTCGATGCCGTCACTCACAAGATGCGGGTGAAGAAGGCTTGCCGCCGTGCCAATCGTGTGATAGCAACAAGCAACTACATCAAGAACGAGCTTGTCGACAAATTCCAAATCGAGCCAGGCAAGATCGACGTCGTCTACACCGCTTTCCGTGACGAGTACACCCAAAACTTGACCGACAAGGTGTTTCTCGACAATGTCAAGTCGAAGTATCACATGCCATCGAGGTTTATTCTCGCCATCACCGACTTCAGCTCACTTGGCAACCTCGAAACTCTTTACAAGGCACTGGCCGAAATCAACGACAAGACCATCGACCTTGTGCTCATCGGTTCCAAGAACAATTACTACAAGCAGCTCAAGCACCTTGCCGCCAAGCTCAACATCGACGAGCGCGTGGTGAGAGTGTCGTCGGTCAACAAGCACAATTTCATGGCTCTCTATGCCCTCTCGCAGCTCTTTATCGACCCATCGCTCATGGATGGCATGGGGCAGACCCTCATCGAGGCGATGATATGCGGCACCCCCACCATCGCCAGCAACAGCGGATGCCACACCGAGGTGGGAGCCGACGCAGTGCTCTATTTCGACCCTGCCGACCATCACCAGCTCGCCCGCCACATCAACACCGTGCTCGAGGACGACAACACGCGCCAACGCATGGCCGACGCCGGCAAAAAACGGGCAGCGCAGTTCACGCAACAGGCTCTCGCCCACAACATCATGAAATGCTACAACCAAGCTTTGGGTAAGGAATAAGCACTTCTCACTAACTAAAGGGGGGACAAAAGCATGCTTCTGCCCTCCTTTTTTAAGCCCTTTATTCAAAAAAAAGTCAATATAGAGGTGCTATTTATAAAAAGTTTCATAACTTTGTGGCTGAATTTACTGAAGATGGCATCAAGGGCTCCACTGCCACACAACATAGAACAATGAGCAACGAACTTGAAAATATCGATAATAGCAGCCTGAACACGTCGGCCGATGGCAACAGGAGGAAGCGTGGAAAACTCCTTGTGTGGCTGCTTGTAGCGCTGCTGCTTGCCAGCGTGGGCGGTCTGCTGCTGCTGTTTCATGATTCTGGATCGGCACACGCAGGCCTCAAGGACGCCAAAGGTAAAATCTCTAAACTCGAAGAACAGGTACTTAGCCTGAGGTCGGAGCTCGACACCACCGCCTTGAATCTGCGCAGGCAGAAGGCTCTCAACGAGCGCCTGCAGCTCGAGAACGACACCTTCCGCACCCTGCTCCCCATCTATATCACCAAGCTCGAAGTTGCCAATGCCGACAGCCACGGCAACGCCATCTCGTCCTATGGCAAGACGATATCGGCATCAAGCTCGATGTATCTGATGCCAAGAATCACCTACCTGGGACTGAAGGTGGGCGAGAAAATAACCCTCAACGTGCGTCTCTACGACAACGAGGGAAAGCTCGTCACGGGGTCGTCGTCGCCCAAAGGCTACTCCTACGACTGCAAGGTAGATCCCATTCTCCCCAACGAGAACATGCTCTCGCTCAGTGGCTGGGGCGGAGGCGACAAGGGGCATTTCAGACCCGGCAGCTACCGCTACGAGGTGTGGTATGAAGACATGTGCCTCAAGCAGCATGTATTCACCCTCAAATAACGGCAATCAACAATTCTCATCAACATCAATCCATCACACACATGTTGATGAGGTGTTTTTATTATCATCATTCTTCTTTATTTCCTATTTATTCTTGAGATGAGACTAAATCTTAACCTCCGCCCGGCCGCCGCTGCGGCAATTCTTATAGTATTAACCGCGTTGACATCTTGTACCAGCAAAATGCAGCAATATGTTGATGCCGCCAACGATGAATGCCCTGTAAACTTCGTGACAGGAATCTTGACAAGCGTCGAGCTCAATGACAAAGCGGTGGTGTTCAACATAGAGGTAAACGAGAAGGAACTGACAACAATAGAGAACCTCAAGAAGAATCCCAACATGCTCAAGCAGATGTGGAAGATGCTCTTTATCGAGGAAAAAGAAACCCCATCGAAGAAGGACTTCCTCAATCTCATCGCCTCCCAAGGCATGGGAGTGCGTCTCAATTACATGTCGATAGACAACCACGCGAAGAATTTCTCTATCAACATAGGCAACAGTGAGTTCAAGTCGATGCTGAAAAATCCTGTTACCATCGACGAACAGATTCAAACCCAAGTCGATTTCTCTAAGGTCTCGCTGCCACAACAACTTGACTCGGCAACCACCATGGTCGATACAAAAATCGAGGATGGCTTCATTATTTATATCTATGATATCGACGAGCAGAGGCTCACAATGAGCGAGATGGAGACAAAACAGCACGTCTATCGCGACAATATCTCAACACTGATAAACAACGTCTTTGCCGATCCCTCGTCGCCAGTGGGAGATTTCTTCAGAATGATAGGCAAGAAAGGATGGGGCGTCAGATACAGCTACAAAGGCAACACCTCGGGGAAAGTCCTGAACATCGACTTCACCTGCGACCAGCTCAAGCACATGGAGACGCAGAACAACTTCACTGGTAACCCTTAACAGGCAAAATCCTCGAAACGTGTTTTTTTTAAGACAATCCCTCTCTGAAAAAGACAACTAACGACAAGACAGCAGTTTGCGTTTAGATGCACACGCTACAACACCACACATCACTTTTTCCAGAATGTCTCAAAGATAATGCCCATCATTGCAACCACCACTATGACACGTGAAGAATTGATTTTAGACTGCCGTTATTACAACGGCGAGGAATACCCTCCCGAAGCTGTTGACAGCCTCATGTGGGGCTATGAGGAAGCATGGGTGAGAATGGTCTTGGAGAACAACCCCACTCCACAAAAGTGTTTAGACTATTATACCAAGGAGTTTGATTTACCATCCATTCTACCTTTTGAAGAAGATGGCACTCCTCTTGGCATAAAAGCTATTCTTTGGAACAGATTGGATCATTGGAGTTATTATCCTGCCAATGCTGATGATTTCAAAAATTGGTATCTAAATAATTATGTAGCTAACACCAAAACCCATCGACAACTACTGAGAAAACGGTGATTCCAAGGCTGTTTCTCTTGCTTAGAGCAGGTGCTATAAAACCACAGAGCACTTTAATCCAAATCGGTCATTAGGCCGACGACAGGTTATTTTTTTGTGTTTCTTTAATAGACTTACTGGTAAGATAACCGCTTCTACACGTAAAAGACAAGATATTATCTATTTACTTCCCAACAGGATGTTGTAAATAACAGTAATATCGGCAGCGGTGATGAAGCCGTCGCCATCCAGATCACTGGTACCGAGGTAGGTCTCATCACCGTTGAGCAGGAAGTTGTATATGGCAGTGATATCGGCAGTGGTGACTTTACCATCGCCGTCCACGTCGCCAAACACTGCGGTTCACTGGTGCAGCCGGCATCTTGAAGGTGTAGGTGCCTGGCTCGTCGCCGGGAGTGAGCTGGATGGTGCCACCCGGCTCATCCTCATTGGCGATGGTGACTGTGGGTGTTTCCAGCACATAGCCTTGGTCGGGTGTGAAGGTAATCGTCACCATCTCGTTAGTGTAAGCCCAGTCTTTCTCACATGTGACTGTGCCATGCTCAATGTTGTCAGCGACGGTCACATCCCACTGACCAGTGAAGTAGCCTGTGACGGGATTGGCCATGCCGGGCGATTTTTGGCTAACTTGCAAGACGTAATCGATAAAATGTAAAACTTGATACTAACCAGAGCAACATTTCCAGGACATAAAGCCAAAGGGTTAAAGACATGACAGCCAACATCATAACAAGTATCAGGGTTTTGTGCAGCATTGTGCTGCTTTTTTGTACAGCACTGTCACCAGCTTTTTACATTTGGTATATCATAGCGGGAGCATCTGATGTGCTTGATGGATGGATTGCCCGACTAACGAATACAACAAGTGATTTAGGCGCGAAATTAGACTCTGCCGCCGATTGCTTCTTTGTGGTGGTTTGCTTGATAAAACTGCTCCCAGCACTCGCTATTCCTCTAGGGATATATTTGTGGACAGGTGTCATTGCGGCAATCAAACTCATAAATATACTTTATGGCGTCACTCGGCAAAAACAATTCGTGGCCGTTCATTCTATATCAAACAAAATCACGGGTGCTTTGCTGTTTGCAATACCTCTTACTTTGCCATTTATAGAATTACAATATTCTGCCACCTTCGTTTGCCTCTTAGCAACTTTTGCCGCTCTCGAAGAGGGACATATAATTAGAACAAAGAAAATAACACAATAAAAAAATGGAAGTGGAAAAAATCTAATAAATATTAGTAATTTTGTATCATAAAAACGATTTAAAATATGGAACTTAAATTTTGTCAAAGCTGCGGTATGCCGCTCACCGATGAATTGTTCGGTACCAATGCCGATGGAAGCAAGAATGAAGAGTATTGCATCTACTGTTACAAGGATGGAGCATTCACTGGAGACTTCACAATGGAGGAAATGGTGGAATTCTGCTCACAGTATGTAGACGAGTACAACAAAAACACAGGAGAATCTCTAAATCGCGAGGAGTATAAGAACGTGCTTCGCCAGTTTTATCCCAACCTGAAACGCTGGCAATTGCCCACCGACCAGCTCCCACATGCCACATCTCCCATCAAGCAGAAACTTATTGAAGAGATAAACGCTCTTGGCATCAACGGTATGCCCACAATCAACAACCTCTTTGTGCTACAAGGTTCTTATATCAATATGGAATATGAGGTCAACGGCAACAAAGTGAAGTTGTTAGACGATAACGCCACCTACTGGTGCAACCAGGTGGAGCGCCCCGACTCTCCAGGCCGCTGCTTCGGCATTGCTTGCGATGAGCACTACATCTTCGTGAGCGAGTATGGCAAAGACGGCATTGACGCCGAAATTGTGATGCTCAAGAGAAGATAGCGCAAGGGCCCTAAAAGTTGGTGAAGTTATCGTTATTTAGTATTTTGCAACACCTAAACAGTAATTGAATCTATTATATCAATGAATATCCAACAAGAAGATCTTGATAGGCAACTCGACAGGCAAGACATTGAGGAAACCCACATGCAGGAGGAAGTGGCTATGGTTGCGCAGGCAACCAAGGCAGCTGCCACGGAGGCACCTGAGGCGTCTGACCAAGAGTTGGTATCTTCTCACATTCCCGTAGATGAGGAGCCTTCAACTCAAGATGTTGAGGACGTTGAGGACGTTGAGGATGTTGAAGGGCTGGATATTGAGAATGATGAGAGCTTGGTTGTTGAGAATCGTTCTAAAATGAGCAAAACAAAGAAGGCTCTCAAGTACTTGACAAGCAAAAAGAAACGAGCCGTCTTGAGGCGTGCGTTCCACATGTGGCAGCGCAAGCCTCACGAGGTGGCTCCTCTCTCCGAGGATTTCCATGAATGCACATCGTGTGGCACTGAGTATCAAGGGAATTATTGCCCCAGGTGTGGCCAGTCGGCAAGCATCGGCAGATTCTCGTTCAAGAAGGCAACCCTGCTTTTCCTCGATGTGTGGGGCATGGGCAACCGCAGCATGTTCCGTAGCCTTCGCGACTTGATGCTTCGCCCCGGCTATATGATTCGCGACTACCTGAGTGGCATGCAGAGTGCCTATTTTCCGCCTTTCAAGATGTTCTTCTTGCTGTTGACATTCTCGTTCATTATCGAGCAAGGCATCTCACTTAACACCGATGCAACGGATTCTCAACCAAACAGCAACCAAACCGAGATGGTTACACTGGAGAACGAAGAACCTAAGAACGAAGAACCTAAGAAAAAAGATGCTAAGAAAGAGATTAACGACAATGCCAACAAAAAGCTCAATACAATAAAGTCGAAAATGAATTCTCTCGCTGTGAGATTTGCCAATTTAATGAACGCAATGTCGGAAAAGTACCCAGCCATTTTCTCCCTTGTGACGATACTATTGTTTTTCTGGCCAATGTACTTTTTCCTGCGCCACTCACCGAGGATTCCTAACCTGCGGTTCTCGGAATTTATAGTGGCGATGATCTACATCTCCAATACATTCACCATATTCTTGATATTAGGAGATCTGTTTAATTCCTACTTTATCAAATTCTTTGCTGTTTTTATGATATTTGTGGCCATTAGCCAATTCACAGGATACAAAAAGTGGCGAATATTGGGCTATATGATACTCACTTTTGTTATTTCGTTAACGGCTTTTATTATAGTCTGCGTGAGCGGCTTAGCAATCTCTTCATTACTTGTGTAGAAAAAAAATGCTGAAACATGAAGTTTTTTGGGAATACTTGCGTCTAAGTAATAGAAAGCGGCCGAGAAACCGCTCCTAAAACGACACAACTATCTATAAACAACTTTATAATATTTTTATTATGAAAAGAACAGTTTTAGCATTTGCACTTGCCCTTACATTCATGACAGGCATGGCACAAATCAACAGGGACAATATGGACCTGAGTGTGAGACCTGGTGACAACTTCTGGCAGTATGCCGTGGGCGGCTGGCTAAAAGCCAATCCACTCGACAAGCAACACACCCAGAATGGTGCTTTCACCGACCTTTATGAACAAAACAACGACCGCATCAACGAACTTATCATGGAATATGCCGGTCTTCACCTGCCACAAGGCACCGACGGCCAGAAGATTGGCAGCCTCTACCGCTTGTATATGGACAGCGTGAGCCGCAACGAGATGGGATACACCCCCATCCTGCCCTACCTCAACCAAGTGCGTGCCATAAAGACCCGCGAGGAGATGTTACGCGTGATGTATGAACTCGACGCCAAGGGATTTGGTACAGCACCTTTCGGTTTAGGACTGTCGATGAACCCCTACAACTCCGATGAATATATGATGAGCGTGGGCCACGGTGGCGCATCTCTGCCACAAGAATACTATGCCAACCCAAGCGAGCAACAACAACTTGTGGTAAATACCATCAAAGCGCTAAACAAGGACTACTTGAAAATGGTGGGATACAGCGATGAGGATGCCGAGCGCATGATGCAGGCCGAATGGAACATTGAGCATCAAATAGGCATCACCGAACTCGACCAGGTGGCCTCGCGCGACCCATACAAGCGCATCCACATCATGAGCTGGGAAGAGATGAAACAAGAGTTCAAGGGCATCGACTGGGAAACTTACCGCGCTGTCATCAACTATCCCATGGATATCGACACTGTCAACGTGGGACAGATTGAGCCACTGCATGTAGTGGAAAACCTTCTTGCCAACACCAGCATCGAGGACTGGAAGGCATACATGGAGCTGCAAATCATCAATGGCTTCGCGGGATTCCTGTCCGACGACTTCAGCAACCGCGCTTTCGAAGCCAGCAAAATCATCTCGGGTGTGCAGGAACAACAACCTCGCTGGAAGCGCGCCGTGGCCCTCATCAGCAGCAGCTTAGGCGAGACCATTGGCAAGCTCTATGTACAGAAGTATTTCCCCGAGAGTAGCAAGCAGCGTGTCATCAAGCTTGTGAAAGACTTGCAGCAGGCATTTGAAGACCGCCTGAAAGACAACACCTGGATGAGCGAGGAAACCAAGGCCAAAGCTATCGAGAAACTGCACGCTATGCACATCAACGTGGGCTACCCCGACAAATGGCAAGATATGGAGAAATATATCGACATCCGTGAGAATGAGAACATGGTCGAGAACTATATCCGCATCTCACAGGAGACATCTCAGGCCTATCTGCGCAAGCATTGGCGTCAACCAGTCGACAAGACCGTGATGGCATGCACACCACAGACTGTCAACGCCTTCTACAACTCACGCTTCAACAGCATCAACTTCCCCGCTGCCATCCTTCAGCCACCATTCTTTGATCCCGATGCCGACTACGCAAGCAACTATGGTGCCATCGGTATGGTTATCGGGCACGAGATGACTCACGGATTTGACGACAAGGGTTGCCTCTTCGACAAAGACGGAAATCTCACCAACTGGTGGACTCCCGAAGATAAGGCCAACTATGACCAGCGCACCAAGGTGATTGCCGACTGGTTCGGCTCACAAGAGATTCTTCCCGGTGTGAAGGTTAACGGCGAGAAGACCTTGGGCGAGAACGTGAGCGACAACGGCGGACTGAACATCGCCTACCGCGCTTTTGAGAACCGCATGAAAGTGGAGCCACTACCCACCATCGACGGCTTCACACCAGCACAGCGCTTCTTCCTTGCCAACGCCCGCGTGTGGGCCAGCAACAGTACCCCCGAAGCGCTTGCCAACCTCGTTGACAGCGACACCCACTCGCCCCACGAGCTGCGCGTCAACGCCGCCCTGCCCATGATTGACGCCTGGTACAACGCCTTCAACATCACGGTTAACGACAAGATGTATCTCCCCAAAGAGAAACGAGCCGTTGTGTGGTGATATCTAGGTGAGAGGAGAGAGTGAGAGGGAAGAGAACTACCACATTCCTAACACAAAAAGCCACTTCATGAGCAATGAGGTGGCTTTTGTTTTTTATTGTCCAGTCTGTTGCGTTGTCAACGCAACAAACAGGACACGATTGAGAAATCTTTACTGGTTGCAGATGCGGTGAGCCATTTCATTAAGAGTGAGACACTGGCCTCGCTTGATGGCGATTCTCTCGTTATGGTGCTCCCACGGAGCGAGGATAAGTAGCTGACCACAGGCACAGGCTTCCATACGGGCACCGCCTGGCTTGGCAAGATTTGTAAAACCATTTTCCTGCAGGTAAATCAAGGGGAAACCTTCTTTGAATGCTGCCTTCATCACAGCTTTCTCGCCTTTAGAAATAGAGGGAGAAACAAGTACTGCCCCCCGGTGAGCTGCTGCAAGGCACTGGGCTACCGTTTTTTCTATTTCCTGCTCATTAAGGCTTCGAGAGCATTGCACCTGCAGCTTGTAGGGGCGGTCGAGCAAGAAACGGTTTCCAATTGCCGAGAATGTGGTTCCTGCTGCTTCCACATTGCGTTGCACACGAAACAAGTCGGGGTGCTCACGTTTCATCAACAGCCTGCGAGGATTGTCGTCTAAATATCGCAGCCATGCCTCAAGTTGACCCGAGCGCAAGAGCAGCCTGTCGTTATAGCCACGAGCAAAGAGGAGACCATGAGTGCGGTCCTCGCCACGGCGGTCGCGCCGCTGTCCTGTCTGTTGCGTTGGCAACGCAACATACTGAACGGGAGGGACGCCAAGCACCAGCTCGCGGTAGTGGCGGTTGCAACTTTGCTTAAAGCCTCGCAATGCCATGCCAAGGGGCTTTTCCATCTTCTCCTTTACAAAGAGGATGCCATGCAAGTGGTCGGGCATCATTTGGAGAGCGATGACTTCAATTTCAGGATGGTGCAACGATGCTGCCCACCACTCGTCGGTGACTCGTTGCCCCAGTTCAGAGAGCACAATGCGAGGAGCCTGGTCACTACCACAGGGTGCATCACTTTTTCCAACCACTTCCCCAAAGAGAGCACGTCGCCCTTCGGTCACCATCGTTATCATGTAGATTTGGCGACCAGTATAGTCATGCCCCACACAGCGGCGAAGCATCGATGGCTTCTTCTCGCCGGCAAAGGACTTCTGGGCCTTGTAGGTTTCTTTATCCATTTAACGTGCCATGAGGTAGATGGCGCGCATGGCTTGGGTGTCGAGCACTTCCATGGCTCCGAGGGTGATGGTTCCTCCACGTGAGCACTTCTCGACCATGGTGTCGATTTCCTGGTCGGTGATTTCGCGGCCCAGTAGCTCATGGATGCTTGTGGGCATGCCTATCTGGTGGTAGAACTCCTCAACGGCGCAGATGCCGCGCTCGGCAGTCTCCTCGGGGTGTGAGAAGTCGTTGGGGATGCCCATCACATTGACGGCAAACTGCACAAACCTGCTCAGGTGCTTGCCCTTGACATAGCGTGCCCACGAAGGCCAGATGGCAGCCAAGCCAGCGCCATGTGTCACACCGAATAATGCGCTGAGCTCATGCTCGAGACGATGGGTGGCAAAGTCTTTCTCGGTGCCACACTCGGTCAAGTCGTTGTGAGCCAGAGAGCCAGCCCACATGATTTGAGCGCGATGACGATAGTCTTCAGGATTGCGCATTACCACGAGTGCCGAATCCTTGACAGTGCGCAGCAACGCTTCGCTGATGGCGTCGGTGAGCGTCATATCCTCATATTTCGAGAAATAGCGCTCCATAGTGTGCATCATGATGTCGGTAGCTCCGGCTGCGGTTTGGTATGGCGGTAGTGTGAAAGTGCGCTCGGGGTTCATCACGGCAAATCGGCATCGGCACAGGTCGCTGTTGATGCCACGCTTGAGTAGACCCTCGTCGGCGGTAATCACGCAGCTCGACGACATCTCGCTACCGGCAGCAGGGATGGTCAGCACCACACCAATGGGCAAGCACTGCTTGGGCACAGCCTTTCCGGCCCAGAAGTCCCATACGTCGCCATCGTAAGGCACGCCATAGCCTATCGCCTTCGATGAGTCGATAACACTGCCTCCACCCACGGCGAGGATAAAGTCTACACCCTCGTTGCGGCACAGTTCGATGCCCTCGCGAACCTTCGACAGCAATGGGTTGGGCACCACGCCACCAAGTTCGCAAAATGCGATGCCAGCACCACGCAACTGCTCTCGCACCACATCGAGAAGGCCCGACCGCTGCGCCGAACCGCCTCCATAATGGATTAGCACCTTTTTGCCACCGTTGGCAGCTACCAGTTCACCTATCTTCTTCTCCGACTCACGACCAAACACCACGCGTGTGGGTGCGTAAAAATTGAAATCCTTTATCATAATCAAAAAAACTTATTAGAAACTTTTTCGCAAAGATACATTATTTTGGCAATATGATGAAATAAGAGAGTGAAGTTTAGTGCTTCGACCAAAGCCAACAGCACAATGCAAAGGACAACCACCTCGCTGCACTTGAAAAAAGTGTAGTGATTTCACCTAAAAATCGCTTGAAAAAGTGTGGCATTCCTCATAAAAGTTCGTCGAAAAGGTGTAATTATTCAGTTTTTTTGTACCTTTGTAATTTGAAAGTATGTTTCAGAAGGAAATAGACCGTTATGAGTGCGTGCGCGCCGATTACGAGGAACGCATTGTGAGCAAGATGTCGAGCAAGGACTATCTTGACTGGCATGAGGTGTTATTCTCGTGCCACTCGTGCGCCATCGAGGGTAACTCTTTCACCCTTGACGACACTCGTGTGCTTCAAGAGAAAGGGTTAGGCATGATTCCTGTGGGCAGGTCGCTGCTGGAATGTACCGAGATTGCCGACCATTTTAGAGCCTTCCGCTACATTACACATCACATTGATGCGCCTTTTGACGAGACACTCCTCAAAGAGACCAACCGCTTAGTTACCGAGAACACACTCGCCTATCGTGTGCCTGACGCCGTGCCTGGTGAATACACCACTTGCGACATGGCGGCTGGCGACACCATATTTGGTGACCACGAGAAGCTCATCTCTCGTGTGCCAGGGTTGATGAGATCAACAGCCCTGGCATTGACACGCGACATCCATCCAGTGATTGTGGCAGCGCGATTTCACGGATTTTTTGAATATCTGCATCCATTTCGCGATGGCAATGGACGCACGGGGCGCCTTCTCTCAAACTGGATTATGCTGCATTGCGGTCATCCTCTCATCATTATAGACATTAAGGACCGAGCAACCTATATTGACTCTCTTCGCAAAATTCGCAGCGAAGGAACCGACGAATACCTCATCTCGTTCTTCTTTGCCGCTATCACATCGCGCATGGAAAGCGAACTTAAACAAAAAAGCATAAACACCAACTTAGGAGCTTTCCTATTTTAATAATACATAACCGATGAAACACTACCTGAAGACTTTAGAGAACACTATCCACAATCATTGGAACCTGAAAGCGCTCTGCGACTACGGAGGCGAGTCGTTCACCTATGGCCAGCTTGCCACTCATGTTGAGCAGATGCGCCTGTTCTTTGAAGCTACAGGCATCAAGAAAGGCGACAAAATCGCCATCTGCGCACGCAACTCGGCACGCTGGGCGATGACCTTCTGGGGCATCAACGCCAACGAGTGCGTGGCCGTTCCCATCCTTGCCGATTTCCACCCCGACAGCGTGGCAAAGCTCACCAACCATTCAGATAGCGTGCTCCTCTTCACCAACGACGACATCTGGAAAAAGATGAACCCCGATGATATGCCCAACCTTAAGGCAGCCATCAACGTGAAGGACAACAGCGTGTTGTGGCACCGCGACGATGCCGTGGCCCAGGCATGGGAGAAACGCGAAGAGATTTTTAATGAAAAATATCCCGGCGGAATGATGCCTGGCGACGTGACTTATCCCGGCGACAACTTCTATGACCTGGCGATTATCAACTACACATCGGGCACCACCGGCAATCCCAAGGGCGTGATGCTCACCTACGGTGCCATGAGCGACACCGACGAGTTTGCCAACCACCATTTTCCCAACACCCCTGGCGAGACCATCGTCTCAATGCTTCCCATGGCGCACATGTATGGCCTGGCTATTGAATTCATTCACCCCAACGTGGATGGCGTCACCGTCTATTTCCTGGGCAAGACCCCCTCGCCCACAACCCTGCTCAAAGC
The DNA here is from genome assembly GCA_947167995.1 of uncultured Prevotellaceae bacterium. Lineage (GTDB taxonomy): Bacteria > Bacteroidota > Bacteroidia > Bacteroidales > Muribaculaceae > Sodaliphilus. The sequence continues at coordinate 31,216 of CAMVKS010000016.1, read as the reverse complement.
TATGCAGGAGGTGCGCCCCTACATGGTAATCACCGTGCCCCTGGTAATGGAGAAGATTTATTCCAACTCCATCAAGCCCGCATTGGAGAAAAGGAAGAAGCTGTTCGTCATTCCCGGCATGAAGAAGCTCGTCTACAGCATGGCACGCAAAACAATAATGAAGGTGTTTGGCGGGCAAGTGCAATGTTTCATCATGGGCGGTGCGGCTCTCAACCCCGAGGCAGAGAAGTGTTTTAAGAAAATGAAACTGCCCTTCACCGTGGGCTATGGAATGACCGAGGCATGTCCGCTGCTGGCCTACTCGTGGTGGAAAGAGTTTGTGCCAGGCTCGTGCGGCAAACCGGTGCATGAAGTGCGCATCGACAGCGAAGACCCGCAACACAAGGCAGGAGAGATACAAGCACGCGGAGCCAACCTCACCATAGGCTACTACAAGAACCCCGAGGCCACCGCCGCCTCGTTCACCAGCGACGGATGGTTCCGCACAGGCGACCTGGGCATCATGGACCGCAACGGCAACATCTTCATCCGCGGCCGCATCAAGTCGATGATTCTCAACTCCTCAGGACAGAACATCTACCCCGAAGAGGTGGAGGCTGTAGTCTCTAACTGCCAGCATGTTGACGAATGTCTTGTTGTGGACCGTGGCGGCAAGATAGTGGCTCTTGTCTATACCGAGCTGCCCGAAGACATGGACAACGACACTAAGGCCGGCATCCCCGACGCCATTCGTGCCGAAGCCAACAACTCGCTGCCTGCCTACAGCAAAATCACTAAGGTGATAATGCTCGACAAGCCATTCGAGAAAACACCCAAGATGAGCATCAAGCGATTCCTGTACCACTAAATCGTCACTATCGTTTTCAGTGACAATTAGCAAGAACCGCTGAAGCTTACCTATAAAAACCGGTAGTATCCTACATGTAAAAGGTACTATGCGGCTGTGGCAATCATTTCCCTCCAAGAAGTTTATATTCTTGGGGGGTATTGGTATTTTTAACCAAAAAACCACAGAAAAGGATGGTTTTTTATGCTGATTTTCTAAAAAATACCGCAATAATTGAAATTTATTTGTATATTTGTACCTTATTATACAGAAATGAAAAATTCCTTTTGATGAATTAAATTATGTGGTATTAATTATTTTAAATATTACTAATCATCTAATATATGAAAATTAAAAGAATATTTTACCTACTAAGCCCATTGTACCAGGTTTCTATATCAATGGCAACAAGAAAGTACTGGTAACACAATAATTGCTCTTCAATCATTGGCAATGAACATCAAACTGCAGTACAAGCGCTTCAAAGAGTGGCAACGTCATGCTTTCGATTGGAGTTTTGACGAGAACGAGCCCCATCATTGTGTGAATTGCGACAACGATTTTGTAGGCAACTATTGCCCGTATTGCTCTCAGAAGGCTGGCCTAAAGAAAGTCTCGTGGAAGAGTGTAAGGCAGAGCATAGCCGAGGTGTGGGGCATGCACAACCGCTCGCTGCTCTACTCCCTGTGGCAGCTCATCTGGCGGCCAGGCTACTTCATCAGCGACTACATCAACGGCCGCCGGCAGGTGTCGTTCCCGCCTGTGAAGATGCTCATGCTCATGGCACTGGTCAGTGTTTTGGTCGACTGCATCTTCGGAGGGCACCACATGAATAGTATCAACAGCCAAGACCTCATCGACCCACTGTCGACGATGGAACAAGTGAGCCCGGGGTGGTTCTGGCTCATTCTCACTTGCTTTTTCCTTGTGCCCACTTGGATTCTCTTCCGCTATGCGCCACGCAACACCAAGCCCTCGCTGCCGCAGTGCTTCTTCATCCATGTGTTCATGGGTGTTGAGATGCTCATCATTGACGACTTGGCCGACTTTTTTACCCCCTATTTCTACATCTTGTTGCCGTTGTGCTTCTTTTATGCCTACCGCCAGCTCTTCGGGTATGGCGTGTGGCCAAACTTCTGGAGGGTGATGCTGGTGCAGCTGTGTGGCATTTGTTTCTTTTTCGCGACGTTGATGATTATCGATATGTCAATGCACACCCCTGAGCATTCCTATGTCTTTGATGTTGTCACTCTCGCCCTTTTCGTGATTGGTGCCATAGTGACGTTGACGATTGGATGGGTTATAAGCTTTCACACGTTCAAGAAACGAGTGAAAGAATAACCTCCCCATCAGGACACACCTTCACTATCACCGCACCATCCGGAAGAACAATAACCACATCCGTCATCACATCAATAACAGCGCGTCACACAAGCTCTTGATGTTTCCCCATCTATAATGCGCTTTTAGCCAAATTGCACTACGATAGTGCAATTTTTTTATATTTTTGCACTACTTTAGTGCAAAAATGTGTATATTTGCACACAATTTCATCAACAGGTAAGCTATGGATATTACACTCACAGCCTATATGGAAGGGCAATTACAACAGACGACTTCTACATTTCATCGTTATATGTACGACCAAGTCAGTTGGCATTCACGTATGTTTGGACTTGTGGGCCCTCGTGGCATTGGCAAGTCTACCATGATTCTACAATACATTAAAGAGAATCGTGAAAGCAATCGCATGTTTTATGTCTCAGCCGATCACATGTATTTCTCATCACACTCTTTGATTGATTTAGTAGATGAGTTTTCCAAGGAAGGCGGTGGTCAAATTTTTATTGATGAGATTCACAAATATGAGAACTGGTCACGTGAACTGAAGCAGATTTATGACACTCACCATGATGTCAAAGTGGTATTTACAGGATCTTCGGTGCTTGACATTTATAAAGGACAAGCCGACCTTAGCCGTCGAGCCCCCATCTTTATGATGCAGGGGATGTCGTTCAGAGAATACTTGATGTTATTTCATCAGATTGAAGTTCCAGTATATACGCTTAGTGATATTCTTGAGCATAGGGCGACACTTTCAGTCATACACCCTCTTCCATTGTTTCGAGACTATCTCAAGCGCGGCTACTATCCTTTTTCAAACGAAAGCGATTTTGAGTTAAAATTGGGGCAAGTTATAAACCAAACAATGGAGGTTGATATACCAATTTACGCCAACATGAATGCATCTACTGGTCGCAAACTGAAAAAACTATTAGCTGTTATTGCACGCAGTGTTCCATTCAAACCAGTAATGGACTCCATTGCTTCTGTGGTCGGAGTGAGCCGAAATGTGTTGCCCGACTACTTTCTCTTCATGGAACAGGCAGGTGTGATAGGACAATTGCGCGACGATACTGGCGGCATTCGTGGTGTGGGAAAGGTAGAAAAAGTATATCTTGACAACACAAACCTGGCATATCTACTTGGGGCCGATAGCACCGATTTGGGTAACATTCGTGAAACATTCTTCTATAATCAAATGCGTGTCGTAACCGATGTCATCAACTCGCGAATCAGCGATTTCGAGATCAACGGCAAGACATTTGAGCTTGGAGGAAAGAAAAAAGGAAAGAAGCAAATCGCCGATGCTGTTGAAGGGTATGTGGTCAAGGATGATATAGAGTTCGGCTCAGGCAATACCATTCCACTATGGGCTTTTGGCCTGGCTTATTGATACCCGATCATGTAATGGTGCACTGTGATGTGATACATTCTTTTTTACCATAGGAAAATATTTGTTTATATTTCAACTTTTGCTACGTTTTTCGCAACTTTGTAGTCCTACGAAACTTAAAAACAATAGCCTGTAAATTAAATTATCTGATATATGTCTTTGAAAACTCTTTATAAAACAGAAACCAGCAACGGTGAGTATAGTTGCGGTGACATTGGAATATCAGCCAAAGAATGGTTTGATTTAATAAAACATCCTGATGCTGAAAGTTATATAGATGTCCTATTATGTTTCCTGCGTGAACCCAATCACGCTGGCATTGTTTCCTGTGAATTCATGGGCTAGAATATAGTTTATTATCGTCATTAATCGTCTGAGAAATAGAAAGGGGAAACGCATGAATCTCTTGTCCTTAATTGTCCTGGTGAGACTTGCAGCATTGTGAGGGAACAATGTTGTTTAAGTTGTAATTCAGTTGTGACAGTTGTTTGAATTGTCCAAGAACCAATGGCTGGAATCCGTATTTTTATAACCAACTATTGGAATTTTATAAAAAATGTATTTACTTTGTGGTTTAAATGCTAACTATTAACCAAATAAAGTAATCATGAAAAGATTTTACATGAGCATTGCAATGGTAGTAACTATCACCATTGCATCATTTGCACAAATGATTCCCCAGGGCTCTTCGGTGCCTTTTGAGGGAATGAAGAGAAACACTGCTAATGTCACGAAAGACAATGTGCTGGTAACTCCACCCGAAGGCGCCGTGATTGAGAACGACTGGGCTATTGACGCCACCTACTATTATGGCGAGGAAACCATCCCCTTTGTCAACGACAACCCCATTTCAGTTGCCTTCGATGGTGATGATGTTTATTTCAAAGGTATAATTTTAAGTTGCCCAAATGCTTGGATTAAAGGAAAGCTGCGTGACTATGTGGTCAGTTTCAACAGCGGACAGTACTGTGGCCAGTATGACGAATACAGCATCTATGCCTGCGGTTCAAGCGACGCATCCACTTTTGACGCCATCAAGTTCCAGTATGACCCTAATGCTAACACGTTCACCCTTGCCAACCTCTACGTGGAGACCATCTCTCCCGATGAGATGACATTCTTGTTGTTTTGCTACAGCATGAAGCTCTATAAGGACATTCAGGTGCCCACACCCACCAACCTGGCGGCAACCGCCGATGTGAACACTGCCATTGTGTCGTGGACCAGCGATGCTCAAGCCTTCAACCTGCGATACCGCAAGTATGTCGACGTGTCCGACAACAACCGCTTCTGGGACTTTGAGGATCCCGACCAGGCAGCAGAGTTCACTCTTGTTGACGCCGATGGCGATGGCAATGGCTGGACATGGATCAACGACAAGGTGAAGACTCACAGCGGTTCTGGAGTGATGTATTCGGCAAGCTATGACGCCACAGGCGCTCTCACTCCCGACAACTGGATTATCACTCCAAAGGTGAAGCTTGGCGGGCAATTCTCGTTCTGGGCAGTAGCACAGGAAAACACGGCCAGCTATGCCAACGAGCAATTCCAAGTGTATCTGTGTCAAGGCGACGAGTGGACTTCGGTCGACGAGTTTGTCGCTATCTCCGACATCTACACCACCACCGTCGACTATCAGCAAGTTGTTGCTGACCTGAGCAGCTACGAAGGCTATGGCTATCTGGCCATACGTCACTACAACTGCACCGACCAGTTCTGGCTCGACATCGACGATATAGAAGTGACCATACCCGGCGCCACCGACGCTGTGCAGTACGAGTGGACTATGCTCGAAGAAGTTTCCAACCCTTACACCATCAGGAACCTTGAGGCCGATACCGAATACGAGGTTCAAGTGTGTGGTGTCACCGATGGTGCAGCAAGCCCATGGACACAGAGTGTGGTGTTCACCACCCTGCCCGAAGGCGGTGTCGTGCCCACAATCGACGAGCTATACCTCGTGGGCAGCTTCAATGGATGGAACTGGCAGAACGAGGAAGGCCGCGTGCCAATGACCTTTGAAAATGAAGCTTTCACAACAGAAATCGAGCTCGAGGACGGCGCCGAGTTCAAGCTCATCACCCCCGACGAGACTTCCGCCAACGGCTGGAAGTGGTTTGGAGGTGTTGACGAGAACAACGTTGGCTATTTCGAGATAAACGAAAATCTGCTCGACCAAGCTATCGAACTCGTTGATGGTGCAAACTTCAAGATTGCCGGTGCTGGCAAGTACATCATCTCTGTCATGCAACCCGAGACTCTCGGCAAAGGTCTCACCGAACCTCTTGTGATGACCGTCTCGAAAGAAGCCACTGGCATCAGCACCGTGGGTGTTGACAACAAGACCGACAACGCTTACTACAACCTGCTCGGCGTTAAATTCAACACCGTGCCAACAGTGCCCGGCATCTACATCCACAACGGCCGTAAAGTTGTGATTAAGTGAGAGGAGAACTGAGCTTGCTCATGTTATACCGAACGCGAACAACTTCGAGCGAAGCTCAACGTCAATGGTTTAATAAAAATAGGGTGTGCCAGAATTTCGGCACACCCTATTGTTGTAAATAAATGTCAGTGCTAACGCGGTTATTTGCCAAAGTAGCGCTTCAACAGGCCGGTAAAGCCCTGGCCGTGGCGAGCCTCGTCGCGGGCCATCTCATGAACTGTGTCGTGGATGGCGTCAAGGTTCTGCTGCTTAGCAAGCTTGGCGATGCGGAACTTGTCCTCGCATGCACCTGCCTCGGCAGCTGCACGCTTCTCAAGATTGGTCTTGGTGTCCCAAACTATCTCGCCTAACAATTCAGCAAACTTAGCGGCGTGCTCAGCTTCCTCAAATGCGTAGCGCTTGAAAGCCTCGGCAATCTCGGGATAACCCTCACGGTCGGCCTGGCGCGACATTGCAAGGTACATACCCACCTCGCTGCATTCGCCTTCGAAGTGAGCCTTCAGTCCTGCGAGAATCTCGGGGTCTACGCCCTTTGCCACTCCCAGGGTGTGCTCGGCGGCATAAGCCACCTCTTCATCCTCTTTGAGTTCTTTGAACTTCTCGGCTGGTTGTTTACATTGTGGACATTTCTCGGGAGGAGTGTCACCCTCATGAACATAACCGCACACTGTGCATATCCATTTTTTTGCCATGATCAATTGATTGTTTTGTTATTGTGAAAATTTTGTTAGTAAATTAGTTTTATTGATAATTGGGATTAGCTTTGCATTGTGGTTATCAATGCATCATTTGGTGTGAGCATTTACTCTACTACTTCCTCAAAGTCTTCGGGTCCAACGCCGCACAAAGGGCACTCCTCAGGAGGATTTTCACCTTCATGAACATAGCCGCACACTGTGCATTTCCATTTTTTCATAATAGTTCTGTTTTAAAGTGAATAATAGTTAAATTGTTGATTATCAACGCTACAAATATATGATAAATATTTCATTCAACAAAATATTTTTACTGAAAATTAAACTAAACATTTAATATAATAGTCAAACCATAAAAAAAAGCTGTGATTGATAGCAGAAAAAAAGATTTTTTGTTATCTTTGCAACCATTATAAATTATACATTGATTAATAAATAAAAACTAAAGGCATATGAAAAAATTAAGTATTACCCTATTGCTGTCGTTGATGATGGTTGGTCTCAGCTCCTGTGATAAGCACTTCTGGTCGGTGCTTTCAGGACATCGCTGGTATGCTGTTGAGGCTGTCGAAGGTTATACAAGTTATCCCATCTACACGACCGATTATGATTATATGGAGATAACATTCCACACCAATGGTACAGGTAATATTTCTTATTATGACTATGGATACTGGAATACCTATGGCTTTGAATGGGACGATCATGGCAGTTATGTAGTCCTTTACTATTATGGTGGAGGGCAAGAATCGTTCTATTACGACACTCATGGTGGCTATCTGTATCTGTCAAGAAGTCCTTACATGGACAACTACACCGTCTTCAGTTATTAATGGTGTTGGGTAAATAAGAGATATATTCTATAAAATAAGTCTGGCTCTTCACATTCTATTAGCCAGGCTTATTTATTATTAAAAAGATTAATAACTACTTTTTTTATGATACAAAGAATAAAGCTGTGTTGCTTTGCGATTTTGGTCCTGGCGGTTTTAGGGAGCTGCTCCAACAGCGATTTCAGTGCCGACATCGAGCTCAAGGGATTGGGAAATCAACGCGTACACGTCATCTATTGCAACAGTGACGGCAATGTTGTCGACACCTGGATGATTGCCGAGAAAGACCACCTGATCATCGACGGCGATTGTGCAAGCCCCTCGCTGCTCTTTTTGTTCAACAGCATGAATGTCCCCATAACGAGAATTGTAGTCACCGGAGGCGACAAGGTAAAGGTGACTGGAAAAATTGTAGATAGTTATAATCTCAAGGTTGAAGGTAGTGAGTTGCTTGAGAAATGGAATGACTTCATAGTAAAGCACAAAACCGCCTATCAAACAAAGAATCCCGCCATCCTCAATCCTGAAATAGAAAAATATGTGAAATCCAACAGAACGAGTGTTGTCTCCACTTTACTCGTACTCTTTGATTATGTACCAAGCACACCCGAGAGGGTCGACAAGCTCCTTGACATGATTGACGAAGGAGCCAAACCAAGCTCTTTGATTGATAGTTATAATACCATCAAGGGAAGAATCATCAAGCCGGCTACAAGAATCACGTCTTTGAATCTTTATGAGATGACAAGTGAAGACTTTGAGACAGCAAGAATTTCAGGGTCAAAGCCGAGCATCCTGTTTTTCTGGGACAAAGAATTGGACAAAACCAAGAGAAATACTATCATCGAAGAATTGAAAACGTTCAATGCCGAGGCGGTAAATATTGTCGATATCAACATCGACAGCGACTCGGTTTCCTGGTATAATACTATTGCTGCCGACAACACATCATGGAAACACTATTGGGTGCCTGGCTCTATGATGAATGCCGAAGTCATCAGACTCCAAATCACCAGCACTCCCACCATTATTGTCACCGACTCGCTTGGAAACCAAAAATACCGAGGTAACGATGAACTAAAAGCACGACAGACTATAGAATCGTTAGCTCCGGCAGCTATATAAATCATGATAGACATTTAAATACAAGGCGGTTGAGTTACCATTATGTAGCTTAACCGCCTGTTTTTGGGGTAATAAATGGAGGATGGAGTTCTGTTTATTCTGGCTGGAGTTCCTAAGCGATAAAAACTTGTTTAAGTTTTTAACCAGTTGTGACCGTTGCATCATGAAAATGAACAATTACTTGATTAATAATGAGCACTGAAGAGTGCCAGACGCTCATGCATGAAATCCCCATCACAACAAGGTTCAAGCAATGTAATCGCAAACTATGCAAATTAGTGAATATTTATAATTCAGAAGCAAGTTTTTTGCTTTCAATTTACTACTAAAATATGTTTGTCATTATTAATCAATGTAAAGAACACCATATTATATGTTAAAACATCAGCCATTTAAAGCAAAAATTTCACAAATATTTTGGTTTTTAAATAATATTTTGCAGTAAAATATTTGCGAACTACTATTAATAATTATAATTTTGCAATCGATTTCCTATGTGCAAGAAAAAAATAGTTCATTTTGTCTTTAATTAAATTATAAATCACTACAATATTATTGAGAATTTTGCTATGAAAAAAACTGAGAAATTTCTGCTATTATCATTGATAGCACTGGCAGGGATGCTGACAGCTAATGCCACTGTCTACCACGAGACAACACAGAAAGTCACACATTTTGACTATAGTGGTTACACCTATACATATATAGATGCTAATGGTGTAGAACAAACAGCCTATCTCACCGACGAGGCGACAACCCCCGAGCAGATCAAGGCTTTATTGAAAGCGATTTATACCGACCAAACCATTCCTGGTATACATTACGCTTATGACTTCAACGGCACTCAGGTGCGCAAGATCAACTACAACGCCTATGCTCATGAAGGTGTGAATCCTAACAATCCTACCATGAGAGTCACCTGGGACAATGCCGACCCTACCGAGGTGATTCCCAATCCCGACCAGGATGGCATGACCCTGCTCATGGTGAACATGAAAGACAGCTGGTATAGATCTCATGCAAATGGGAGACAATACGACACCAACTTCATACTCCAAAACGCCATTTCGTCGGTTAAGCTGATGTCGCATTTCACCAGAGTGCATGATGCAGCCAATCCTGGCTATCTTTACTCGTTTGAAGGTGCTACCAACCGTTTCTTCATCATCTCCAAGGGTAAGCCTAGAGCAGCTTATTGGGCACCTTTCTACCGCCTGTTTGAGCAAATCAGCCCGGTGAAAGGCGATGGTGGACATGACTCCTACGACTTCATCGATGAGATTAAGGCCGGACACCCCTATCCTTGCTATCACGACTGCACCAATGTGCCCGGCTTTGGACCAAGCACTGACTATAACCACTGGTTTGAGATAACCTCAACTGGCGAATCCTACGCTCTCGACAACCTGACTATTTTTGTTCCAGACCGTCGACTCGAGTATGCCTATAATGAATCAAAGGACGTTGAAACCCGCAACAACACCAGCGATCTTAGCACCGACAGCCAGATTTTCAAAAACTACGAGAACGGCAGCGGCGACCTTGGCGTTCTGCCCAAGGTACTCATGTACACCGCCAACCTTAACGCTGAGGCCGTACCCTCGACCGAGACCTATGGTTTCTATCAAGTAAACCTCGACTGGAGCACCTCGTTCACCTATGAGAACCTGGGTGTTGACGTGCCACAGCATTTCTATGTTTATGTCCTCAATGACGACGGCACTCGCTCCCTCTTGCAGGAAGTAGAGAAAGATGACAACGGCATGGTGGTTGTGAGAAACCACAGCTATCTTGTTGAGCAGACCGAGCAACAGCAGACCATTCGCTACGTCATCACCGCTCATCCCATCAACTACGATACCGACGGCACTACAGTGCTTCGCAACGATGACCAAAGCCCTTACATTACCATCAGCGCCGAGAGCCCTGTGCGCACCGTTATCATTCCAAGCAAGAAATATCCATTCTTTACCGAGGTGTCGGAATATCGCAGCCGTTATCACGTTGAGAATGCCAGCAAGCAAATCAACATTTACAAGAACACAGTATCGATCACCCCATCCTCGATGCAAAGTTATGAGACCCTTAGCCCAGTGGCTTACAAGTTAGTTCGTAAACATGGCGACACCAGCACCGAAAAAGAAATTGCAACAGTCACTTTCACCCCAATTGAGAATGAAGAAGGTTTGACTCAATACAGCTACGTTGTAGAATATGACAACAGCACTCAAGACCTTGGTTTCCTTTTTGACGATGAGGAGCCAGTGACCAGCGGCACTATCACAAGCTTTGAGAACTCGACAGTGAAGATCATTGACCGCTTCTCATGGAGTACAGCCAAAAATGAACATCACGATAAATATACCTACGTTTTCAAGCAGAAAGTCAATGTGAATTATACTGCTTGCAGTGACCAGTATGTGGTGCCTGTCTATAAGACCACCAACAGCGTGGGCGGAGAGGGCCGCACCCTTGAGGAGGTAATTGCCGACACCACCCACACAGCTAAGGCTACCCCCGACAACACCATCACTTTCAACGCAATCAACAATCCAGCCGCCAATGTGGTGAACTATGAGATTCGTCGAGTATTTTCTAACAACTACAGCAAATATGACAAGATTGGAAAGGCCGAGAACTTCCAGAACAGTGGTAACTACTACATCTACGCGCTCAATAGTGCTGGGCAGCTCAACGAGCTGGTAGGTACCCAGACAGTGGGTGCCGAGGGTGGCGACATCACCACTCACGACATTAACAGCTCAAGCGACAATCAGCGCAGCCTCTATGTGCCAGTAATCAATACACTCTTCAATGGTGATGCTTCAAGGCCAAACTCTTACGGCTGCGATATCCAAAGCACCAGCTATCCACAGGTGAAAGTGGCTATCACTGCTCAAGAGAAAACGAACCCCTTCTATGGCAATGGTGGTGACTTGATGGGATATCGTGTGAACCTGCAGATAACCCCAACTCTTCCGTCATCAGACGTAAGCAGCATCAACTTTGTATATTACTATCGTGTGTGGCGTGAGATTGACACCAAAAATAATCCCACACGCATCGAGGGTGAAAGACTGCTCAACCGCGAGACTATGCAGAGCGGTGAAGGTATTGACCCAGTCACTGGCAATTTGACCGAGTGGGGTAGTGACTACGAGTGTCTCTACACTATATATCCAACCAATGATCCTGTAAACGTTAACGACCTCTTTGTTGATTGGGCCTACGAGGGCAGCAAGGATGTGAAATACATCGTGCGCCTCTATGCCACCACTATTCCTGGTCAAGGGGGTGCTCCCATTGATTCCCACCCAATGGATGTTACCGAAGGCGGCAACGGTCGAGACTACTTCATCGCCGAGGCTAAAATCACTGCCAAGTTTAACAACGGCACTCCCACTGCTATTGGAACTATTAATACCGAGGCCCTGACAGTGAGCGAAACCTACTACAACATGATGGGTATAGAAAGCAACCGTCCTTTCCAGGGTGTTAACATTGTTGTGACACGTTACAGCAACGGCTCAACTTCTACTCGAAAAGTGGTTTATTAAACAAGACTAATCATTTAAGAAATAAACACCTTAGTAATTCTCAGTAATTTGAACGACTCAGGCCCTACGTTGGAGCCTGGGTCGTTTTTTCTTGAATTAATGCGTCTTTCCTTGGCACTTATGATTGTGGAGTCTTTTTTGCATCCTTTAATTCCTTTTTCTCTTGCTTCAGGCATCTGTTTATTTGGTTAGGATGCTATTTATGTGTAACTTTGCATGACAAGCAATAAACCATAAAAACGTTACTACATGCTAAGTAAAATACTGGGAGCGGCACTGCAGGGTATTGATGCCATCGCTGTCGAGATTGAGGTCTCGGTCGACTGGGGAACGGGATATGTGCTCGTGGGTCTCCCTGATGCTGCGGTCAAAGAGAGTTTTGAACGAGTGAAGTGCGCCATTGCCAACGTAGAGATTAAATTCCCCCGAAAAGCCGTGGTAATCAATATGTCGCCTGCCGATATCAAGAAGGAAGGCTCGGCCTACGACTTGCCCATCGCAATCGGCATTCTTGCCGGCGATGAGAAAATTAGCAGTGAAAAACTGGGGCGCTATATGATTATGGGTGAACTCTCGCTCGACGGCTCAGTAAAGCCCATCAAGGGCGCGTTGCCCATGGCAATTCTTGCCCGTGAGATGCAACTCGACGGCTTTGTCTTGCCCAAGCAGAATGCTACCGAAGCAGCCGTGGTCAACAACCTCAACGTGTATGGCGTGGAGAACATAATGGAAGTTATCCAGTTCTTTAACAATGAAATCACCATTGAGCCAACGGTGGTTGACACCCGTGCCGAATTTGCTCGCGCACAAGGCGAGTTCCCTTACGACTTCAGCGAGGTTAAGGGACAAGAAATGGTGAAACGAGCATTTGAAGTGGCATGTGCCGGCGGACACAACATAATGCTCATTGGCTCGCCAGGTAGCGGCAAGTCGATGATGGCGAAGCGACTGCCTTCAATACTGCCGCCACTCACGCTCAGTGAGGCACTCGAGACTACCAAGATTCACAGCGTGGCAGGCAAACTCTCACAAGGCACTACCCTACTCTCGGTGCGCCCCTATCGCGCTCCGCACCACACGATTTCTCCAGTTGCCCTGGTGGGTGGCGGCACTTATCCCACGCCAGGGGAAATCAGTCTTGCCCACAATGGTGTCCTCTTTCTTGACGAACTCCCAGAGTTCAACCGCTCGGTTTTAGAGGTGATGCGGCAGCCGCTTGAGGACCGCCACATCTCGATTTCACGCGCCAAGTATAGCATCGACTACCCTGCCTCGTTCATGCTCGTGGCTTCGATGAATCCGTGCCCGTGTGGCTACTACGGCCACCCCACCAAGCAGTGCATCTGCACGCCGCACCAGCGGCATCAATATATGAGCAAGATTTCGGGCCCACTGTTGGACAGAATCGACCTGCAAGTAGAAGTCCAGCCCGTGAACTTCGACCAGATGTCGAGCAAAGCACCAGGCGAGCCAAGCGCAGCCATCCGCGAGCGCGTTATCAAGGCGCGCGCCATCCAGAGCCTACGCTTCAAGAATCACCCTGGCGTGCACTGCAACGCCCAGATGACCCCCTCGCTGCTGCACCAGTACGCCGAGCCCGACGCCGAGGGCATGGCCCAGCTGCGCCAAGCCATCACCAGCATGAACATGAGCGCAAGAGCCTACGACCGCATCCTCAAAGTCGCCCGCACCATCGCCGACCTCGACGCCAGCGTCACCGTCCGCTCCCCCCACATCATGGAAGCCATCGGCTACCGTAACCTTGATAGGAGTAATTACTTTAATCTGTAAAAAAATCTTGAGAAAAACAGCCAAAAAATGAGGATTTTTTGGAATGCCACCTCAGATTTTCGCTGAAATTTTGAAGTAACACTTCATATTTTCTGCATTTTTCTTGGATATCAGAACAATCGGTAGTAACTTTGCCATGACATAAATGCCAAATGATTATGCTTGAAAGAATATTAAAGTTAGAGGAAGTCAAGGATGATAGCCTGTTCCTGTGGGGATCAAGGCAGACAGGAAAAAGTACGTTACTGAAAATGCTTTTTCCCAAAGCTGTAGTTTATGATTTGTTAAAAAGCGATGTGCGCATGGCACTTCAAATGCGACCGGCCTTGCTTCGTGAAGAGTGTGAGTTGCTTGATGATGGCGAATTGGTCATTATCGATGAAGTTCAGAAGGTACCTGCTCTGCTTGATGAAGTTCATTGGCTGATAGAGAATAAGGGGTTAAAGTTTATTTTAAGTGGCTCAAGTGCCCGCAAATTGCGTCGGAGTGGTGTGAACTTGCTTGGCGGCAGAGCATTGCGAAAGACCTTATTTCCTCTTGTGAGTGCCGAAATCCCTGTTTTTGACCTTGACAGAGCATTGAACCATGGCATGTTGCCACATCATTATTTGATGGATAATCCCACGATGCGAATTCAATCATATATCGGTGACTATTTGCAGCAGGAAATCGTGGAAGAGGCTATCGTTAGAAGGCTGGACTCTTTTACTCGATTTTTGCAGGTCGCTGCTTTAAGTAGCAGCGAGATCGTAAACTACACCAATATCGCTCGTGATTGTGGCATTTCTTCCAAGACAGTAAAGGAGTATTTCTCTATTCTTGAGGAAACCATGCTCGGATTCTATCTTCCTTCTTACACAAAAGTCATCAAGCGACGTGTCATTCAGTCACCCAAGTTCTACTACTTTGACGTGGCCATACCCAATCATCTATTACATCGAGTGCCATTGCAGCAGGGAACAGATATTTATGGACACGCCCTGGAGCATTTGGTAATTCAAGAATTAAGAGCTTATCTTTCTTATCGGCATCCAGATACAACTCTCTCATATTGGCATACATTAGACAACAAATATGAGGTGGATGCTGTCATCGGTCAAGCCAAGGTGGCTATTGAAGTGAAATCGTCAAAAAACATATCACCAAAAGATACCAAGGGACTTAAAGCTTTCGGTGAAGAATATCCCGATGCAAAGCTTTATTTGCTCTCAATGGAAGAACGACCACGTAAACTTAACAACATCGAAGTGTGGCCCGTTGAGCAGTTTCTAAAACGTTTATGGAACAATAAGGTTATTTGACCGCATCCTGAAAGTAGCCTGCACCATCGCCGACCTCGAAGGCAGCGTCACCGTCTGCCAGCACCACTTCTTGGAAGCCATAGGCTAAAGGGCAACCTCGACCGGAGCAACTACTTCAATTTGTAATGCACATTAAAAATCTGTCAATGTTGTCATTTTTTTAATGTAACATTTGCATGATTGGATATAACTCCCTACTTTTGCATCGTAAAAAGTTGTCAATGTTGACATAAATTTAATGTGAGTAATGGAAATAAAAAGAGATAGGTATCTACAGCAACTGATAGAAAGTCGTCAAAATGGCTTTATCAAGGTGATAACAGGAATCCGCAGATGCGGCAAGTCGTACCTATTGAATGTCTTGTTCTATCACTACTTGTTAGAGAATGGGGTGGCAGATGACCACATCATCCGTGTTGATCTTGAAGATCGCATGAACAAGGATTTGAGAGATCCAGATGCGATGCTTCATTATGTTCATGACAGAATCAAGGACAATGAACTTTACTACATTATCATTGATGAGGTGCAATTGATGGAAGAGTTTGTGGATGTCTTGAATAGTTTCCTCCATATTGAGAACGCTGATACTTACGTGACAGGAAGTAACTCACACTTCCTGTCATCGGATATACCGACGGAGTTTCGTGGTAGAGGAGAAACTATTCATGTTTACCCTCTGTCATTCTCAGAGTTCTATTCTGCCAAAGGTGGAGACAAGCAAGACGCATGGCGCGAATATTACACCTATGGTGGTTTACCTCTTATTCAGTCTTTTGACACCGAGCAAAAAAAGATAAACTATCTGAAGGACTTGTTCGAAACCGTTTATTTAGCAGATATTATTGAGCGACATAACATCAAGAATGATAATGAAATGCGTGAGCTGGTGCTTATTTTGGCATCATCTATCGGGTCTCCATGTAACCCAACAAAATTGTCAAACACTTTCAAGAGTGTGAAAAATGTGAAGATTGGCAGTCAGACCATATCCAACTATCTCTCATATTTGACTGAATCATTTTTGGTGGATAAGGCAATACGCTACGACATAAAAGGGAAGAAGTATATCAATACGCTTTCTAAGTATTATTTCACAGACATTGGACTGAGAAATGCTATTCTTGATATGCGCCAACAAGAAGAAACGCATATCATGGAAAATATCATTTATAATGAACTGATAAGTCGTGGTTGCAGCGTAGATGTAGGAATGGTAGAAATAAAAAAGCCGAATAAAGATGGAAAGTGGATTCGTACTCAGCTTGAAGTGGACTTCATTGCCAATCTTGGTAGTAAAAAGTATTATGTACAGTCTGTCTTATCCATTCCCGATAGGGAGAAGGAGATACAGGAGTCTCGTTCGCTGACAAACATCAACGACTCTTTCAAGAAAATTATCGTTGTGAAAGACCATATTATGCCTCGTCGAAACGAAGAAGGAATACTTACAATAGGACTTTTCGATTTCCTCCTCAAAGAAGACAGCTTGGATTTGTGAAACAATAAAGTAAATGGCTTATAACATGACATTAGTGTCCACTAAAATGTTGTCAACTATGATTAAATCCAACTGGAAATCAATAATTTACATTGGCTTTTAATCCAAACGGATTTGAAATCACAATTGAACTGACTATTAGATACTTGTCAAAAAATATCATTGATTTTGAGCCTTTTATAAAATCCACTTCTCAGCATTTTGCTAAAATTAGTTTTTTAGTGGACACTAGTGAGAGGTTTTACATATTAATCTTCATCTGTAAAACCAGCAAACAATATAATTAATAACAATCACACATTGTGCCTAAAGCATATCGCAAATGTTATTACAGTTATGTTTTAAGCTATATTCTATTGTGTTCTTATAAACAATTATCTGATAAAAGACACATTCTTAATATTCAATCCTTCTAATCGATTGTCAAAAGTACAAAAGAATACATTATCACGCATAAGAGCAGTTGCAATAAGAATTGCATCATCTCCAGAAATAGCATCGCCCAAATGATTCCTAATAGGTACATCTATAAGAGCGTTAGCAGTGGTAATATTAATATCATCAATAAGGAACCATTCAGGTGTTTGATTTAAAAATCCATATAGTTTTATTATCATTTTCTCTGCATTATCACCATAGATGTCAATAATTTTATTCAAAACCTCGACAATATTAAACACAGATGTAATTACAATTCCATCGCGTCCTTCTCCCTCTATCAATGGATTGATTTTTTGTAGCATCTTACGAGTTAGGAAGCCTCTAGGTTCTAAATTATTATTAGGCATAGAAGAATCAAATTGAAAAAGGAAATCAGACAATACGTGCGTATCTAAAAAACAATCATATGTAGCCATTTTTTATTTCATTTAATTGTAATAATAGTTCGTCAATGTCCCACCATACTTCATGTTCATTTTTATAATTAATTGCTATAAAAGATGAAAGATAATATGGGTTTTGTTGTTTGCTAATCTCATTATTAACGAACTCTTCATCTAATAAAGCATTACTTATATCAGATGGCACTAAATTTATGTCAGAAGCAAAAGGTATACTTCCATTCGAAAAATGTTCAACAAACTGTTTTAACTTAGTATATGAGATACTATCAGCCCGTTTCTTAGTACTCTCTAAATACGAAATCAACAAAGGAATAACATTATAGCCAATCCCATACTCACCCAGTGTACTTACTTCAATACTTTTACCTTGTAAAATAGAATCGTAATTGCTTTTTGATAATATTCTTGACATATATTTAATCTATAAATGAATCTTGGTTTCAGGTAACTCCGTCATAGACGAAACTTCTTCTTTTCCCTTTTTACTTTCCCACAAGCTGTTAATTTGCTCAACATCAATTGTTTGCCAATTTTTATCAATTCCCTTTTCTATTGCTATATACATTGATTTAAGGAATTTTCCTGGAATATTGTCTGCATGATACATAGCTGTTAATAATGCATTTTTCGTGAATGGCGATATTGAATCAGATTCTGTTTCACGTGCATTATTTAGGTATATACGAGTTAACTTTAATGTCATCTCTGTATCATCCTGATTCAATGGTTTAAAGAAAACAGTATTGCTGTTTGCTGTCGTTCCACCCAGTTCACTAAAACGATCCAAGCCTGCAGCTTTCCAATGCGGCATAAGTAATTCCTGACTATTAGGATGGATGGTTAGCATGACTTTAAAAAAGCCTGTTATTGCATTAACAGATGTTCCATCAATGAAATAATTTCTTAATCCATCACAAAAAGAGCGTCTTTCTGACATATTCTGATATGTAACAATTTTTTCAACTTCATCTAATAATATTATGCAATGTGTAAAATCAGCCAATTTAAGAAGACGCACTATCTTTGAAAACAAATAATCACATCCCTCTTTTTGCCAATAATAATCTTTTGTGCTTAATCTAATAGACTCAAGAAATTTTGCGTAACTATTAGTTTGATGAAATAAGGTCATATCTTCAAATTGAATTTCTAAACCAATACCTTGAAGCTTTTTTGAAACTTCTGAATTCAAGTGATTTACATCAACATTATGATCATAAAGCCATTTATCAGAAGCAATAGTTGTTCTATAATCATCTGTGATTTGATTAAGAATTTGTTCTGATATCTTTCCAGAGAAAGCTCTCAATCTACTAAAAACTGTCAAGAACAAATCACTTTCACACATAGATACAAATATATTTCTTGCGATTAATGGCATTGTTCGATCTTTTTTTTCTGATGTGGGAGAAACATATATTGCATATAAAACTTCTTTCCCATTGGATATTTTATCTCCTAGGTCACTATTAATCTCTTTTTTCATGTAATTTAGGAAAGCTGTTTTACCTATGCCTCTTCCTCTATATGTTGCGTAATCCATAAGAAAACCTATTTTCATTTGCTTTCCTATGAAATTGTCAGTAAATTCTTTTATTTCATCTCGTCTTAGGTCTGTTAAAAAAATAGACCCATTTTCTCTTTTGTCATCACTCAAAGGTTTTACGGCAGGATCAACAGGAAAAGGATTTTGATTGAATCCATAAACACTATATTTGTTATTAAGTTCTGCATTATTGTTTTGAACTCTACGTAGTAAATTATTCATAACGTATATGGTTTAATTGCGATTAATGTATTTAATATGCCATTTATATAAACACCTCTACGGTTTAGCTGCTTCTTCATATCCTGTCGCATATCTGTTTCTAAGGATATTGTATATGCAATTTTCCTCTTTAATGAATACTCATATGTGATCTGAATAAAAGATTCAAACGTAGTAGGATTAATTCGTAAAATTCTACACATCTCATCACGAACATCTTGTAATGAAATATACATAATTCCTTCCTTGTTATAAAAGAAATCATACACTTCAAGAAGTGTGTCAACAAATAGTTCACCTATTGATTCCCAACTTGGAGTATGAACATGCAAATAATCACCATCAAGTCTTGTGAGAAATATTTTTGGACTATAATCAGTATTAGTTACTTCTTTTTTATATACGGAAGTCGGAAAAAGCAGACGGCCAGGAATCTCTTTCTTATAATCTGTATAGAAAAGCAATCCAAAAGATTCTAACCTTGGGCACCATATCATAAAAGACCTATGAGACATCTGCGAACGAATGTTTGAAAATTCTCGTCTATCCGTATTTGGACTCGTTATCGAGAATAGAGATCTAACAGAGACATCCTTCATAACAACAGATAATCTTGCACGTGGATTATATACAACATTGTTAATGTCAGAGCTATCTACAGACTTTGGTGGTAATAAACACCCTTTTCTTTCATATTCATTTTTCAGTTGTGAAATCCAAGATGATTCACAAATAGGGAATGAACCTGGCAAAGCATTATTTACTCTGGAATATGTTCTCTTACAAACCTCTTCCAATTCAAAATCCCATTTATTGTCATTCCATTTACGTGATTTTGCTTTCCATTCTTTTATTGGAGCTGGAACAACTATTTGACCTTGCCCTTCTGGATTCAATTTCCACATTCTATCAATGAACCATGCAGGAGTCACGAACACTTTTTGTGTTTTATATAGTAATTCGTCCCTGGCAGCCTCTTTGTCTGTTGCAGCTAACGATAAGTAAGATTGTCCTTCATCCGTTATCTTATAAAGATTATCAGATTTTTCTATGTAGCCAAATCGCAACAACTCACGTATTAAGTCTTGGAATGTTGTTTTCTGAAAGCCTTCAACGAAAACAAGCCCCTTAACCCTCTCTGGTAGCTCTTTTTGAAGAGTTCTCAAAGAAAATTTATCATACAGTACAGCTATATGTAAAGCTTCAAAATATAATCTCAAATCTGTAAAATGCCCAACACCATATAATGTTGGACTTGGCCAGACAGCATTATTTGTCATTTGGATAACTATTATTTTGCAAAGATACACAATATTTATGTAATAAGAGTTTATTTTTTAAAATAAGTTTTAATATTATTTCATATGAAACACTTAAATAATTAATTATTATCAGCTTAAGTGGTGATTTCACTAATTATATATTATATAATAAATAATAAAACAAATTTAATTGCCTAGGTGTGAGCGATCTTTATGACCGGCGCCAGTGCCTTTGTATTTGCTTTGTGGGGTGTTGAACTTGTAGTGTACGGTTAGTTACTTCAAGTTGCCGAGATTCATCTTTAGTGATAGAACGCATCGAGCGCAGACCGTATTTGATGTTAATGTCTTCGTAAGAGTTGAGCAGGTTGTAGTCTGCTACTAGGCTATCGTTGAGGAATGTCATGATTACGCTCAAATTATAGATATTTCATTTTTTATCGAAGTATTGAATATTGCTTAACTGTTCAAAAACATATGGAATAGAAGCAAAGGTGTTGTCATGCTTTCCTATCCGTACCATTATGAGATTCTTATATGGATTGACATATAACACTTGACCTCGAATACCGTGAGCGTAAAAGCCTGGGAATTGAGACTTATCGGCACCAATATTGCTTAGATTATACCAATTGAAGTGATAGCCGTCGTTATCGGCATCATATTCTGTGGATTGCCGTATCCATTCTTCACTCACGATGCGTTTGTCATTCCACATTCCTTTGTTTAAGTAAAGACGACCAATTTTAGCCAGATCATTCATAGTGGTGGATATTCCGCCGAAAGCATGGGCTATATCGTGTTTGCGACTGTCGATATTCACAATAGCCAGTGATTCCATCTGCAAAGGTTTCCAAACCATTTCACTAAGGTAATCGGCATAGCGTTTGCCTGTGGCTCGCTCTATTACCACACCAAGAATCTCGGCAGACATACTTTCATATCTATATTCCAAGCCCGGTGTGCAGCGAAACTTCAGACCACGAATTTGCTTCATCAGGTCATGGCCGTAATTCAACTGAGCCATCGCATTAAGGCGTTTAAAGTTCTTAAGTTTGAGGGAATAGGTGTCATCAAAATCCAATCCACTCTGCATATTGAGCAGATGGCGAATGGTGAGTTTCTGCCACAATGGGTCTTTCTTTTTCAATTCTGGTAGATACTCAGTAACTGCATCATCTATGCTTTTGATATAACCCTCATCTACGGCAATTCCGCACAACAATGAAGTTATGGATTTCGATATAGAGAAAATAGTTGCCAACCTATCGGAAGAAATATCGCCAAAATATTTCTCGTAAATAATACTGTCATTTTGAATGATAAGAATGCCTTGTGTGTCTGTTTTATCTGACAGAGCTTCTGCCAGTGTTAGATTCTTGTACCGTGAGCCTTGATTGAAGAAATGCAGTGTATCAATCCAAGTGGCTTGCTGCTTGGCGCATGGGAATTGGAAAGTGTCTTTACCGTTTGCTATCGTGTCATGCTCGTGATGTTCAAAACTATAAATATGTGGGCCACTTTCACCGTCTGCACGATAGCCTCTTATGATTGAGCAAGAAGCCGTGAGCACACAAAGAAATAAGAATTGAATAAGTCTCATTGTTGTAGCTGTTTTGTGATTTTCTGCTTTTTACGGCAGCAAATTTATTGTGACTTTCATTTGATAGACGCACACTAAAGGGTGAATTGTAGCAGCAAAAAAGGAAATCAGTTAACTTTCACACTTTAGGGTGTGAAAAATATTAACAAAGATGTTCATTAAATTATTAATCCCATCTGCTTGAAACACGCCTTTGCTTCTGTCCTTAGAATTATCCAGTTAAGAATATTGAAAACCACGTGACTAAATTTCTCCCATTCGTTTTTACCATACTTATTAGCCAAATGATTGCGAAGTTCTAAAATGCCATCTAAACCTTTATCATAAATAGTCTCTCTTATTGGAACGTGTTTCCCAACAATATCAGCCATTGCAAAATCAAACAACATTTTAATTTCATCAAGTTTATCAGAGAGTTTTAGAAACTCCGCTATATCTTTCAAGTAATCGTTACTACTTTTAGATAGAAACTCCAACAGTATGTCTGCTGTAGTTTCTAGTCCATTTGGTAAATTTTGAGATAAATAATTTTTCATTAAATTTTGCTGTCTATAATATGAATAACCAATCATAACCTATTTCTGCTATTGTGTTTTTAAAATTTCAATTATACAAAGGTACTACTTTTGCAGAAAAGGAAAGAATTATTTGTGGGAAATAATCTGTCAATTTTTGACATATGATTTTTACCTAAAAAACAAAATACCACAAAATAGCAATAAACCACTGAAAATCAAGTAATAAGTTAGTTTTGTTCCACCACATAATCGTGTACTTGTGTCGTTGCCCTGGTGGGCGGCGGCACTTATCCCACGCCAGGGGAAATCAGTCTTGCCCACAATGGGGTCCTCTTTCTTGACGAGCTCCCAGAGTTCAACCGCTCGGTGCTTGAGGTGATGCGTCAACCGCTGGAGGACCGCCACATCAGCATCAGCCGAGCCAAGTACAGCATCGACTACCCCGCCTCGTTCATGCTCGTGGCCTCGATGAATCCGTGTCCTTGCGGCTACTACGGCCACCCCACCAAGCAGTGCATCTGCACGCCGCACCAGCGCCATCAATATATGAGCAAGATTTCGGGCCCGTTTCTGGATAGAATCGACCTGCAAGTAGAGGTGCAGCCCGTGAACTTCGACCAGATGTCGAGCAAAGCACCGGGCGAGCCAAGCGCAGCCATCCGCGAGCGCGTCATCAAAGCGCGCGCCATCCAGAGCCTACGCTTCAAGAATCACCCAGGCGTGCACTGCAATGCCCAGATGACAACCGCACTGCTGCACAAATACGCCGAACCCGACGCCGAAGGCATGGAAAAGTTGCGCGAAGCCATCACCAAAATGAACATGAGCGCGAGAGCTTACGACCGCATCCTGAACCCAAATCAGTCATTAGGCCGACGACAGGTTGTTTTTATGGTCTTTTATGCCATAACAGTTTTATTTTGGCATCTTGTTGTAGATATTGTCTTGTCATAGCCCGCTATGTCTTTGACAATATCTTTACAACCTGCTCAAAATAAAATCTGTTCTAACATAAATCCTAATTGACCGATTCGGGTTGAAAGTAGCCCGCACCATTGCCGACCTCGAAGGCAGCGTCACCGTCCGCCAGCACCACATCATGGAAGCCATAGGCTAGAGGGGAACCTCGATCGTAGCAACTACTTTAATTTGTAGTAAAATAATTGAACTTACATAAACAAATGAGGATGAGTCATAGCACTTTATGACTCACCCTCGTAGTTTTTTATGATATTGGGATTATTTCGCTATTTTTTCGGTAGTGCGTGAGCCGTCGCTGTAGGTCTTAACGACGATGTTCATTCCCTTGAAAGGAACGTCGCTCTCCATGCCAGCCACGTTGTAGTAGCGCACGCTGTTTACTGTCTTCTCACCTTCAACTGTGGTGATTGCTGTCACATTGGTGGCAGTAACCTTCACGCTGGCCTTCACATTAGGGTTGCTTGCCGAGGTGGCTGTGATGATAGCCTGAGCGCCATCGCTTGCTTTAGCATCATCAACAGCTGTGATTTTGCCATTCTCGCTGACGGTTACCACTGCCTCGTCGCTCGATGACCACAGGATTTCGCTATTAGCAGCATCCTGGGGCATGAGAGTGGCCACAAGGTCAAGGCTCTTGCCCTTCTCGAGGTTAATCTCGCTGTTACCCTCGATGGTGAGGCTTTGTACAGCGCCCACAGGCACCTGGTAAGCACTTTGTCCCCAAACAAACGATGCGCTGCTGAAAGTCTGGTCGCTGTGATGGAACGAGATGGCCTCATTCTTGTTGCCAAAGCGGTTCATCACATACACCCTGGTGCCGTCGGTAACAAGCGACTGTCCGTCGCATGAGCCAAGGGCGAGTTGCACGTTGTCATCGCTCTCGAGAGTCTCCTGGTTGAATTTGTAGAGAATCATCTCAGAGCCAAAGCTTGCCGATGGAGTGAGGCCGCGCTCAATGGCATAGAAGTTGCCGTCGGTGCCCTCATAACCGCCAAAGAAGCCATGCTGCATCTGCATCTTGCCAGTGGCAAGCACTGTAGCGGCAGTGGCATTGCCATTACTGCGGTCAAACTGCATGAGCCATGACTGGCGAGCCTTGTTGGCAGGAGTGTTGGTATAGTTAGTCTCACCTATTGTATAGCCATATTTTGCTGTACCCATCAGGTAGATGTGGTCGCCAGCAACGGTCATAGTAGGCATTTGCCAAGCCGAGCCACTAACGGTAGATTCATAGAACTTCAGCCAGTTCACGTTGAGGTCGGTGTCAAGTTCAGCCAGTGCCCAGCTGCTGTTGATGGTTGCAGGAGTCACTGCTTTGCCGCCAACAGAGAATTCGGTGCCAGCAAGACCAGTAACCCAAGTTGACATATAGATTTTGTTGCCCACAACCTTGAGAGCGCGCACGCTTTCTTGAGTTGCCTCGCCCTCGCTCACGAGGTGCTTCATGTAATTGCCATCTTGGTCAAACTTGATGACGAACATGTTGCCCGCTGTGTTTTGAGCATTTCCGTTCCAAGAGCTTACATTGTGCACAGGAATAGTCACATCGCCCACGGTAAGATTGGCACACATGAGGCCTCCCACATAGATGTTGCCCTCGTTATCAACGTCGAGCGCATAGGTTTTTATGCCCTGGCCTATGTTACGGCTGGTCTGGCTCCAGTTGGGATAGGTAGCTTCGTCGGCAGTGGCGTTGGCTTCAATCTCACGCATCCACTCGATACCGCCTTGAGCGTTGATTTTGATAAGGCCGCTACGGTAGCTGCGCTCGTCAACGGTCCAGTCAATAGCATGGCTCACTCCTTGTGCATCAACGATAGTGATGTTATCGCCAAGATATCCCTCGCTGTGACGCAGGTTGACAAATGCAACTAAGCCCCCATCGGCTGTGGCAGCAACGCTGTTCTCGTTAACTCCCGCCTCACCGTTGGTCTGTGCCACAGTCCACTGGAGCTCGCCATCGGCACTGAGTTTCATGATTACGAGCCCCTGATTGGCACTATTGCCGCTATAGGCAATGCCTTGAGCAATATTAACTGAATTGGTGCCATCGGTAAGCACAGTCATTTGCTCAGCGCTTGTTGAACCGATGTTGCCAATGGCATAGAGCCCGCCATCCTGTGCAAGTACCATTTGGTTACCCTGTGAGGTTAGAGACTGCTCGTTCTGAGTGTTTTTTACAAACTTTGCCCACAGCGTTTGGGTGTCGGCAAGAGATTGTGCGCCTGCCAGCATCGATGCCGATGCCAGCACTGCAGCTGCTAAAAGAGTAAATTTCTTCATAAAAATCTTATTATTTAATTGTTTACTATTATGTGTTTAATTGTTTCCTAAAAGTATGTTATAAACTGCTGTGATATCGCCCGAAGTGATGGAGCCGTCGTTGGTCTGATCGCCATTGACAATATTAGAACTATCGTTGTTAAGCAGATAGTCATAGAGAGCAGTAACATCGGCACTGGTCACCACACCGTCGCCATTAATGTCGCCAGCGGTGGCGGTTGAGAAATCTTTCACCTCAAACGGCAAGTCGAAGGCTGCCAGTGGCATGGCAAACGAAGAGAAATAGCCTTGCTCGTTCTTGGGAATGGGCGAAGTGTGGATGTCGCTGTTGATGTATTCAAAATCTTGATAGAATCCACACACGTTGCCGTCGTCGTCATAATCCTCGAGTACCTTGCCCCGGCTCATGGTGTAAAGCCTACTACCTGAAGCGCAACATATGATAGCAGTAGGTTGAGAGCCACCTTTGACAAGGTGATACATTGCGCCTGGTTGCAGGTCATCGCTACTGAGCGAAGCAAGATACACCGTCTGCTGCCCTTGGTTGTAGCCAAAGACATAGAGGTTGTCGTCCTGTGCTTCAAAACAACCTATCCATCCGTTGATGGCGCTATTTGGAACCTCGGTGCCTCGCGGATTGATGGTGGGGAAAGCTTCCATGCTGGTAGTGCCTACCTGCCAAGCGCCAGTGGCGGCGTCAAACTTTATCACAAATCCCTCTCTCGACGCGTTTTGAGTGGCGAGAGTGCCTCCCGAGCCGTTGTCGAGTGTGAAGTTGCCCATGCCGTTGAGGATGATGCTGTTGTCGCTCACTTGCAAGTCGTTCCACTGCATTATGCTGGTCTTATTCTTGTTGGTGAGGCTGCCTCGGTAGAACCTTGACCACTGTGGCTGCAACTGCTTGTTGAGGCAAGCGAGAAGAATACTCTGGTTGCCGTCGGGAGTGCTGTAAGTGTCGGTGCCCACAGTGATATAGTCACTGGCGGAGATGCCTTTCACAAAACTCGACAGCACCATTTTGTCGCCGTTCCATGCAAGCTTGGTCATCGATTCAGCACCACTGTGGCCCTGCGTGGTGAAAGCATCGATGATGTAGCCATTATTGTCAAATTTTGCCACAAAGAGGTCACCACGAGTTTCTTGAGTATCGCCATTCCACCCTGTAGTGTTGTGAGGCGTGAGCGACAGCGCCGAGCCATCGGCACGATATAGGCTCATAGGGTTGGCATAGCGTCCTGCCACATAGCAGTTGCCGCTGTCGTCTACTATGATGTCCTCGATAGAAATGGCATCAAAAGTGCCTTTGGCATAGTTTCCAGTAGCACCAGGTTGAGCTGCAGTGCTCACATCAATTGGGCGAAGCCATTGCAGGGCACCGTTAGCACCGATTTTCATCAAGAGACCACGGTTATAGCGACTATCCTCCTCACTCGCAAGTTGCCAGGCAAATGTGGTGATAATGCCAGTGGCATCGGTTATGAGTATGTTGCTGGTGCGCATGTTGTCGGTGTGGCGCACCTTGGTAGCGACATAAATGCTCCCATCGGCTGCCGTTGCCACGTGACCGTCGCTAAACTCACCACTAGTGGAATAAACCACCCACTGGAAGTTGCCGTTGCGGTCGGTCTTCACAACATTAATATTGTTATTGTAACTCGCTCCCTCGTAGGGGGCACCTGTACAAATCTTTTCGCCGCCGTAGTAAACCGAGAGCGTCGGGTCGCTGAATTCCTTTGGAAAACCACTATCACCAGCACCTTGTGTGGTGCCCGAGAGCATCACATAATAGATGGCATCACTCGTGAGCGTCATGTCGCTACCCATTGTGGGAGGACATGCCTCAAAGAGATGTGCCCAACTTGTAGTTATATTATCAACTTGCGCTGTGGCTCCCATTGCCACCAGCGCCAATACCAATGACAAGTATAATTTCTTCATATAAACATATTTTCTTGACTGCAAAATTACAGCCTCCCACAACTATGGGCAATCGCTATATTTGGTGTATTTAACCATTGAAAGTAGTGTTTTTTGGGTATTGTGTGCGCAACGCTACAGCTGTAATTTTGCATCACCTTTTATAATAGTAAAATGCGAAGACTTTTTGTTATATACATAATGGCACTTTTAAGTGTACTGCATGCTTGGAGCCACACACTTCAAGGCACGGTGAAGGATGCCGCCACAGGCGAGGCAGTGGAGTTTGCCATTGTGGAGCTCACGCCTGGTCAACGCACTGTAGTCACCAATGCTCAGGGACACTACCGCGTGAATCTGGAGGCTGGCACCTACACCATTAAGGTCTCTTTCATTGGCTATAAAACCATCACTCAACAGATAACCATCAATCAAAACAGGATACTAGACTTTGCTCTTGAGGAAGATTCTCAACTGCTCGACGAGGTGGTGGTAACTGCCAAGGAGCAAACTGGATTGACAAGCACCTCACGCATCGACCGTGATGCTATGGCACATCTGCAGCCCACCAGCTTCAGCGACTTGCTCGAACTCTTGCCAGGCAACATTTCTCACACTCCCGACATGGGAAGCGTGAATAGCATTCAACTACGCGAGACTGGAAACCTCACCGCAAGCGGAGCCCAGAGTAACAGCGAGAATTATGCCATCAGTTCTCTTGGCACACTCTTTGTGGTTGACGGAGCCCCCATCAACGGAGATGCCAATATGCAGAACGTGCCTGGTACAAGCGGCGACATGTCTACCCCCGAAGGCAAGCGCGACATGACCAACCGTGGCGTGGACATGCGCACCATCTCTACCGACAACATCGAGAGCGTGGAGATTGTGCGTGGCATCCCCAGCGTGGAATATGGTAACCTAACCAGTGGAATGGTCAACATCAAGCGAGTGCGCCGCGCAACACCATTCACTGCACGCTTCAAGGCCGACGAATACAGCAAACTCGTGAGTGTGGGAAAAGGCTTTCATTTGGGAAACAGCGACCACATCATGAATGTTGACGGCAGTTACCTTGACTCGAAAATCGACCCACGCAACAACCTTGAGAACTACAAGCGCGTGACAGTGTCGGGACGACTGAACATGCGTTTCAATCGCCCAAATATAGAGACTTCGTGGATAACGGGTGTGGACTATACAGGCTCGTTTGACAATTCCAAGACCGACCCCGACTTGAGCGCACTCAAGATTAACGAATACAAGTCGAGTTATAACCGTCTGAGCTACACCAGCGACTTGACCTTTAACTTCACCAAGTTATCGTGGCTCAATCGAGTGAATATCAACACCTCGGCAAGCTATCAATCCGACCGACTTGAGCGTCACAAGCAAGTTGCTCCTCAGCGTGCCTCGGTAGCTCCAACTTCGATGGAAGAAGGCGTGCACGACGGCCAGTACCTGCTCAACGACTACACAGCCCATTACATAAGCGATGGCAAGCCGGTGAACCTCTTTGTCAAGTTTAAGGCCGAGGGAGACCTTAACTTCAAGGCGGTGACCAATGCCTATAAGGTGGGTGGTGAATGGACTCTCTCAAAAAACTATGGCGACGGACAAATCTACGACATCTCGCAACCCCTCTCGGCATCATGGGTGACACGTCCACGCGCCTATAAGGACATCCCTGCGTTGAAGGTCCTATCTTTCTACGTTGAGGACAACATGCAAGTGCCAGTTGGAAATCACAAGGCACAACTTCAGGCTGGAGTTCGCAGTATCCAACTCGTGGGGCTCAACAGCCGTTACGACTTGAGTGGCAAAGTGTATTTCGATCCTCGCATCAATGCCAAGTGGGAGTTCCCAGCGATTAAGATTGGTAATCGCAGTCTAAAGATCTCGCTTGCCGGAGGTTATGGCATCACCACCAAGATGCCCACCGTGAGCCATCTTTTCCCGCAAGTACACTACAACGACTTCATCCAACTCAATTACTACGATGTACTTAATCCCGTAGAGCATAGCCATGTGAGTGTGCGAACCTATATTGACGATGTCACCAACTATCACTTGCGCCCAGCCATCAACCACAAGTGGGAAGTTAGGCTTAACGCCGAGATTGGCAATAATCGCTTCTCAATCACCTATTTCAAGGAGAAGATGAACTCAGGTTTCCGCAACATGAGCTATTATCAACCTTACGGCTATCGCAAGTATGATGCCAACGGCATCCAGGCTGAATATGTGACCGGTCCACCATTGCTCGACACCATCCCCTTCACCGATGTGCAGGTGCTCGACGGCTACTCGATGGTGAGCAACGGCAGCCGCCTCGACAAGGAAGGCATTGAGTTCACCATCAACACTGCACGATGGCGTAAGTTGGCTACAGCTCTCACCATTACTGGTGCATGGTTCCGTTCAACCTACACTAACTCCATGATGCTCTACGACCCAGTGAGCGATGTAGTTGACGGCGAACCAGTACACAACCGCTACATCGGTTACTACAACTACAACGAGGGACGTGTCAACAACCGGTTCAACACTAATTTCATGTTCGACACCCAAATTACCCGATGGGGACTGGTTTTCACAACTACCGTGCAATGCATGTGGTGGGTGAGCACGCGCAAACTGTGGCAGAATGGCGTGCCCGAGAGCTATCTCGATGTGGCCGACGGGCAGTTACATCCTTACACCGAAGCCCATAAGAGCGACCCAATACTGCAATTTCTCACCAAGTATTACAACGACAACCTATATAATCGTTTAACTACTCCCATTGCACTGTATGTCAACCTAAAGGCCACCAAGCAAGTGGGCAAGCACTTGAAGATTGCCGTGTTTGCAAACCGCTTGATTGACTACTTGCCCGACTACAAGAGTAATGGCTTGATGGTGCGTCGCACCAGCGACCCATATTTTGGCATGGAACTTAATTTCTCATTATAAAATGAAAAAAGATATATTTTATATAGTATTCTTGTGCTTGTTGCTTGCGCTTTCATCCTGCGATGATAAGTTGAGCGATGTTGCCTCATCAACATCGCTGCCAGTTCATCTTAACATCACCATGCCTGCCGATCTCGAAAGTGCAGTTGGAGGAGAGATAAGCGACGAAGTTTTCGAGATTAAAAATGTTACTACTGGCCGCGTGGCTACCTACACCTCACGCAACGACATCACGCTCAAGCCAGGACTCTATGATGTGTCTTATAGCGCCG
>CAMVKS010000015.1 GCA_947167995.1 uncultured Prevotellaceae bacterium | reverse complement strand
TGTGTGCCACCACGGTTCCCACACCGCCACAGCCAATGATGATTACTTTGTTCATGATTAATTTTTAGAGTTTATCGTTGTTTACGCCTTGATAATTTCCTGTTTTCCTCTATCTCACTTGTTGCGTTCAATGATATAGTGGAAAATAGCTTTTAAAGCTTGAGTGCACTCATTATCGCCATAGACCTCTAAGAGAGCATCTCCCTGAATGCACAACTCATGCATTTTTCTGTAGGCATAGTCTATACCGCCGCAGTCCTTAGCCCATTCTACTAAACAGTCGATGTCGGAGTTGTCGTAGGACGGCTTGTTGAGAATCTCAAGCATCACGTCGTGCTCGGGACGATTGTCAAGCGAGAGCGCATAAATCAAAGGCAAGGTCACTTTTCCTTCTCTGAGGTCGTTGCCTGTGGGTTTCCCTACAACCGGGTCATGGAAGTAGTCGAATGTATCGTCTTTGATTTGGAAACACACTCCCATGAGCTCGGCAAACTTTTTGAGATTGCCAATATCATCATAAGATGCCCCTGCTGCCAAAGCACCCACCTCAATACAACTTGTGAAGAGTGCTGCTGTCTTCTTCTCGATGATTTTGAAATAGGATTTCTCGTTGATGTTGTGCTTGCGTGCTATATCAAATTGGTCAATCTCGCCAAGCGATAAGTTGGCACCCAAGTTGGCAAGTGCATCGAGAATTTGGGCATTCTTGGTAGATAAAGCGCACACGAGAGCGCGACTGACGAAGAAATCGCCCACCAACAC
Source organism: uncultured Prevotellaceae bacterium (assembly GCA_947167995.1). GTDB lineage: Bacteria > Bacteroidota > Bacteroidia > Bacteroidales > Muribaculaceae > Sodaliphilus. The sequence continues at coordinate 58,358 of CAMVKS010000015.1, read as the reverse complement.
AGCCACATGGTTGTCCCACACTTCATTGATGGAGTCGGTGCCACGGCGTTGCTTGCTCTGGTCAATGACATCGTCATGAATTAGTGATGCATTGTGAAGAATTTCTATCGCTGCTCCGGCAGTTATCACATGCTGGTTGATGCCTCCCATTAGTTTTCCGCTTAGTAGCACAAGAATGGGACGCAATTGCTTGCCCTTAGTCTCCAAAAAATTGGCGACTATGGAGTTCATAAGTGTGTTGTCGCTTTTGAGGGCATTTTCTATCACTTTGTTAAGCCGAGATAGATCGTCACCTATCAAAAGCCTGATGTCGTCAAGATTTTTCATTTTTTCAGTTTGCAAAAATAGCAATAATTCTTTGCGTAAGTCCTATTTTTTGGGATATTTTTTCAAAAATGTGTCCAATCTAATGATTTGTCTTATTATAAAATTCTGTATAACAGTTGTAATAGCAGGGTTGTGAGTGTTCATTGAAATAAACGACGGAATATTGACAAAAAAACGGGTAAAAGCCATGAGTTTATCATGTTTTATTACTACCTTTGCCATGTAATCTAAGATTCTTTTATCTTTGGCTAATAATGGACTTTACATCAGTAGAATTTTATACAATAGCTTTTTGTGTCGCCATGGGCTTGGTGGGCTTCTTTCTTGGACAGAAGAGTGTGAAGCCGGCGACATCCTATATTACGGCACTTGATATCGAGCCCCAAGACGAAGACCCAACTGGCAAATCGTCAAATATCATAAAACTTTCATCAAATGAAGACGGCACTGTGACCATCAATCGCATGGGGGTGCATCTTGTTGAAGGCGAAACAATTAATATTATAGCTACATTAATTGATGACAAACTTACGATTGAAGAAAAAAAAGGTAAGGCTTCGGCTTTGGGAGGCCGAGAAAGCCTTTTTTCGGGACATGTAGATGTGGATTTTTTTCCACAAGGCAAAAAGATATATGTCCGTTATGACAGTAGCGTGACAGGCCAGTGGTGCAAGTTCTCATTCAAGAACACTCCGCGCAATTTCATTGAGCGCGAGATGCGTTATTGAACCTAAACAATTACTTTGCAGTTAACACACAATTTAATAACGCTTTTTGCGTTTAAATAATTATAAAAGAGAAAATAACACACTTTAAGACTATGATAAAAAGAATATTCTTGGCATTGTTCATTGCGTTGCCATTTATGGCCAGTGCACAGCTGGGAGCTGGACAATGGAAAATACATCCTTATTTCGTTGGTTCAAGTGCGACTAACTGCATTGATGCAGGCGATCGTGTTTATTATCTTTCAAGCGGAAGCCTTTATTGCTACAACAAGGAAGCTGGAACCAATCAGGTGCTTGATGCCAACAATGTGCTCAACGGCACTAAAATCAGTCAGATTTATTACAACTACGACAAGCAATATCTTGTAGTTGCCTATAATGACTGCAACATTGACATCATCCATGATAATAGTGGAGAGATAGTAAATGTTCCAGCAATCAAGGATGTGGTGTTACATAAGGCTAAAGTTATCAATGACGTCACATTCACCGACAGCAAGATTTATGTTGCCACTTCGTTTGGCTACATTGTACTCGACAACGAGACTTTTGATGTAAAAGAAACCCGCGACTACAATGCAAGTGTTGCATCGGTTGCCGAAATAGGTGGATATAAAGTGATGAGCTTGAATAACTTTTTCTACTATTGTAACGCAAATCAACAAATAGAAGCATCCTGGCGCCACAAAACAGTGGCTAATGCCAAGGGTCCAGGACGCATCCTTCCAATTAATGAAAACAAGTTCTTCCTCTCTTGCAAGAGCACATTCCAAATCATAACAATTGGACATGGTACCGATAGTTTAGGGGTTGATACCCTTAACTTTACTGCAAAGCAAGTGGTTGCTGCGACACCTGTCACCGTTCAGCCCTATCCTGCAGGTTTTGTGGCAAGTTTTGGAGCCAAGAATTACTACTATACCATTTTGCCTGATGGTAGCAAATCCACCAAAGTTACTGGCAACAAACTGATGTCGAGCCAGGAAGAAGGCAACTGGTGGACGCTCGGTGCCGATGGACTGTCTCATGTGGTAGCTGGCACAACAGAAGAAAATGTGACTCCCAATGGCGTGAGCATCAGCGCCAACGCCTACTGGAGTACTTATGACCCCTATCTGCAACGCGTGCTGGTAAACCGTACTACCGACAACACAATCTTGCCAACTGCCAACAGTGGTGCCAAGACCGAGATAAACTCATATAATGGTGCATCATGGCAAAACATAACTCCAGCCAATGCCCCCAACAACCAAGGCAACCTGTGGATTGTGCCTTCGCCAAATGAACCAAACACCTATTTCTATTGCTGCCGTCTCGACAGTGGAATCTGCAAGGTTCAGAATGATACAGTGGTAGCAAGATATTATGCTGCCAATAGTCCTTATGCTGCTCGTTGTGGCGCTTTGCGATTTGATTCAAAAGGCAACTTATGGGCAGCTCAATCGCGCAGTGCCAATAACATAGACGCTTTTGCTATTACCCCTGAGAACCAACTGCTCAACGTGGTTGACTCATCCAAGTTTGTCATTAACGACATGGGCGGCGCTTGCTATAGTGCTGGTTTCAAGCGCATCACCTTCGGTATTGGTGCTGGTGACACCAAGGTGTTCTCGGCAGGTGACTGGGGTGCAGATTTGGTGTTCTGGAACAACAACGAAGACTTGAGTCTCAAGCAGTATAAGACATTCAGTTCATTGACCGACCAAGACAACAAAAGCTACATAGCATACTACTGGATGTGCATCAGGCCCGACAACGACAGCATCCTATGGCTTGGCTCTGAAACTGGCGTTATTTCCCTTGACCCACGAGAAGCATTCAACGATGATTTCCGCATCAATCGCATTAGATTCACTAAGAACGAAGGCTTTGATGATTCTGGAGTGCTTCTTGACGGCATTCATGTTACTTGGATTGATGTTGATGCCGATAACAACAAATGGATCTCCACCAACACTTCGGGTGTGTATTTCGTGAGTCCTGATGGGTCAGAAATTTACAAGCACTTCGATTCCAGCAACAGCCCGTTGCCAAGCGATCAGGTATACAGTGTGAGTTGCAACCGTGCGACTAATTCGGTGGTAATGGTCACTCCTAATGGCATTGTTGAATACTTCCCAGGAGTTACACCTGCCGAGGATGATTACAGCAACGTCTATGCTTATCCCAATCCTGTTGAGCCCGACTTCACCGGCATGATTGCCATCAATGGCTTGATGGCCAATTCTAATGTGGTAATAACCGATATCGATGGCAATATTGTCAAGGCCTTGATGTCTGATGGAGGAATAGCCTTGTGGGATGGTTGTGATGCCAATGGCAATCGCATGGAGACAGGCATCTATAAAGTTTATGCCTCACAGGATGTGACTTCTACCGAAGGTGAACCTCTCATAAAGATATCAATTATCAAGTAAAGATTATAAAATCTCCCATTTAATGACAGGGTTTCGACTGCTATTGCATGGTCGAAACCTTGTTTTATGTCTAATGCTATAGTTTTGTCTTAATCGATACAATTTTATTGCTATTTCTATCGTTATAAATAAAATATAATATTATAATAATCATGATACGAAAAAGCTTTTTCACACTGGCCTTATTGCTGGTAACCTTAATAGCCGATGCTCAAATTGGCACTGGACAATGGAAAATACATCCTAATTTTAATGGCAACATTATCAACAACTGTGTTGATGCCGGCACTCGGGTCTACTTAGTTTCTAATGGTAGTTTATTTTATTATGAAAAGTCTACCCAGTCGATGCATGTTTTTGAGGCACGAGTAGATGTCAATGGCTTGCAGGTTAGTCAAATTTATTACAATCCTGAAAAAGGTAATCTTGTGGTAGCCTATTCCGACTGCAATATCGATATCATTGATAGTAATGGGAATATTATCAATATTCCTGCTGTCAAAGATGTAATAATGCCCAAGGCAAAGGAAATCAATGACATTAACTTTGGTAACAATAAAACTTATGTTGCCACATCATTTGGGTATGTTGTTATTGAAGATGACACTTGGGACATGGTAGAGGTGAGAAATTATGAGTATCCAGTCAACTCGGTTGCCATTGTGGGTGACTACAAGGTGATGAGTGTTTCCGATCAATTCTATTACTGCCAAGCTAATGAACAGATTGAGGTGCTTAGATGGTTTCAACAGAGTCCGAACACAGTGGGCAAAGGCCGCATTTACCCCATCAACGACAACAAGTTCTTTTTTACGACAGCTTCGTCTTTCTATGAGGTGACAATGAGCAATGACAGTGAAGGGAAACTGTCATTTTCACCCGTGAAGATTGTCGATGCTATTCCCAAGTCGGTACAGCAAACTCCCAATGGCTTTGTAGCAAGTAGATTCTATGTGGTGTCGGGCGATGTGGAAAGCTACTATGATTATTACTACACCTTTGACATCAATGGCAGCAATGCCAAGATGCACAATGATGATGAAATTTATACTTCCCAAGAGAACAACAATTGGTGGGTGCTTGGCAGTAATGGACTGGCACACATAGTAAATAACGTTAAAGGTGAGTATGTGGCGCCTAATGGTATCAGTATTGGCAAAAGAGCCTATTGGAGCGTGTATGACCCTTATCAGAGCCGAGTGTTGCTTAGCCGAACTGCCGAGAACCGTGTTCTTGAAGTTTGGGATGCTACAACAAATACCGAAATCAATTCCTTGACAGGGTCGCAGTGGAGCAATGTCACACCTGCAAACATTGGCAACTATGGTGGCAACTACTGGCTGGCTGTGTCGCCCAATGAGCCTAATACCTATTTCTATTGCTCTCGCAAGGAAGGTGGCGTGGCAAAGGTGCAGAACGATAGTATAGTGGTGAGGTATAATTCCTCAAATGCCCCCATCAGTGCAAGAGCTGGAGCAATTGCATTTGATTCTCAGGGAAACTTGTGGGTAGCTCAGCCTTACCCTGGAGCGCCCGATGCCATAGCTATTACTCCCGAAAAGCAGGCTCTTGGCAGTGTTGTGACTTCAGATTTTGTGACCAATGATTTGGGTGGAGCATGCAAAAATAGTGACAGCGCTTACAAGCGAATGACCTTTGACATTGGTGCCGGCGACACTAAGGTGTACTCGGCAGGTGGCTTCGATGACCTGCTGGTTATTTGGAACAACAATGCCGACCTCAGCCTGAACCAGTATAAAGTGTTTAGTTCGTTTAGGGATCAGGACAACAAGCCTTTCTCTACCTATGCTTGGGTGTATATCAAAGCCGATAACGATGGTATGATATGGATTGGAACTGTGAGAGGTGTAATCTCTTTTGATCCGAGAAGAGCTTTTGATGAAGACTTCCACATCACAGTAAACAAGGTTACAAGGAATGAGGGTGTTGATGTGAACGAGTATCTACTTGAAGGTGTTCAAGTTAACTGCATTGACTGTGATGGCTTGAATCGCAAGTGGATAGGAACCGATGATGGTGGTGTCTATCTGGTGAGTGCCGATGGCTCTGAAATCATCAAGCACTTTGACGTGTCAAATAGCGTGCTTCCTTCCAATCAAATCTATAGTGTTTGTTGCAATCGAGCCACCAACTCGGTGCTTATTGTCACCCCTAAAGGAGTGGTGGAATATTTTAACGATATGACTCCTTCGGCAGGCGATTACAGTAATGTGTCGGCCTATCCCAATCCTGTTCAGTCGACTTTCACTGGATATGTCACTATCAAGGGGTTGATGGAAAACTCCACTGTGGTTGTTGTTGATGCTACAGGCAAGACTGTGGCCATGTTGACTTCCACAGGTGGGGTTGCTATGTGGGACGCTTGCGATGCCGCTGGAGTTCCCGTCAAAACAGGCGTTTACAGTGTGTATGCCGCTCAAGGCTCTCCGAGACCTAATGGCAAGCCCCTAACAAAAATCGCTGTGATAAAGTAATATAGAATTGACGAATAATAATCAACCGATTTGTGATTCTTGTAGACTGTAATCACAAAAAACAAGCAACAACATGTCAAGAAGATATATTTTCGCATTAGTAATTGCGCTCGCCTCATTGATGGCACATGCTCAAAATGATTATGGGCAGTGGATTCTGCATCCGGTGTTTGCCGGTGAGAATATTGTCAACTGCATCGATACTGGCGACGATGTGTATTATCTTGCCAGTGGCAACCTGTTCTGCTATGACAAGGATACACAGGAGAATGAGCATCTCAACCGCTCCAATTACATGAGCGACACTGGTGTGAAAAACATTTATTACAATAAGGAGAAAGGTTACATCATGGTAACCTATCAGAACTCCAATATCGATGTTATTGATGTGAGAAGTGGCAGTGTGAGCAATATCAGCGATATAAAGGATGCCAATATCACTTCGTCCCGAACAATCAATGACGTCACTTTTGCCAGCAACAACCGAGCGGTCGTTTCCACCGATTTTGGTTTTGTGATTCTCAATGACAGCAAGTTTGAGGTGGTGTCGTCCTACATTTCCAACAATGCCATGGCGAGTGGCATCTTTTTAGGGAATTATTTGATAGTGAACCAGGGCGGCACGTTCTATTATGCTCCAGCAAGTAAGCACATTCAGCAGATGAGCGATTTCCGTTCGTCGACAGGAGGCCTGGTGGGGCCAATGGTGGCTGCAGGCGATAACCGATTTTTCGTCCTCGACAAGAAACAACTTGCATTGGTGACAGTGACCGACAATGATGGCACACTCACATTCAACAGTTCAAAGATAGCTTCAGGTAATCCAATCGCGGTACACAAGATGCGCGATGGGGGCTTTGTAGCCAGCTTCAAAGATGCCGACTATTACTATACCACCGATGCTACGGGCAATAATGCCGTCAGGCATGATGGGGCAGGCATCTATAGCTCTCAAGAGAGCAGTGGCCTGATGTGGGTGCTCGACGGCGAGGGACTTAAAAGTCTCAATGGAGAAGTTGTCACCAACAACATCGTTCCTAACGCAATCTCTATTTCGACAATTCCCTTCTGGATGACTTATGACGTTGCTACCGACAGGTTATATCTCACAAGCACCAGTGACAATGCTATTCTTAGCGACATTCTTGACCAGGACATAGATTTTGTTCTTGCCAACAAGACTCAGTTCAACACCTATGATGGAGTGTTCTGGGAGGATGTCACACCTGCCGATATGCCCGAACCCGATGCCGAGGGTAGTTATTGCCCAGGATGGTTCTTGATATCACCCAATGAGCCAAACACCTATTTCTTCAGCACTCGTAAAAAGGGTATAATGAAGGTCACCGATGGTAAGATTGTGGCAAATTATAACGGCGAGGAGTGTGGATTTATCAAGAAGACCCGTATGCCAGCCATGCAATTTGACTCGGAGGGTAACCTGTGGATTGTGCAGCCACAAGACAGCGATCACCCTGTAAGGGCTCTCACACCTGCCAAGCAGGAAAAGACAAAACTCACAGCTCAGGACTTCATCTATAACAACAGCGCTCACATCAGCAATCTGTATCACAATAGTTTCAAGCGAGCGCAGTTTGCCATCGGTGCCGGCGACACTAAGGTGTTTGCCTGTGGACACTATCAGAAACCGATTGTTATCTGGGACAATAATCCCGACCTGTCGGTAAAGCACAGCATTTCATTTGCTTCGGGCACACTTCCCGACCAGGACGGCAAGAACATGTCGTGGTATGACCTGCGCTGCCTCACTGCCGACAACACCGGACTCGTGTGGATGGGTACAACATCGGGTATAATATGTTTCGACCCTCGCAAGGCTTTTGATCCGGGTTTCTATGTCACTCACATTAAAGTGCCACGCAACGACGGTACCAACCTCGCCGACTATCTGCTCGATGGTCAGACCATCAACTGCATAGCCGTGGATGGTGCCAACCGCAAGTGGATTGGTACCAACGAATCGGGACTTTTCCTCGTTAGTGCCGATGGACAACAGGTGCTCAAGCGCTTCAATGCCACTAATAGCGTGCTTGGTGTTAACCAGATTTATCAAGTGTGCTGCGACCCGACAAGCAACTCGGTGTTCGTTACCACACCGTTGGGTGTTGCCGAGTATAAGAGCGATGCCACACCAGGACAGGAGAGCTACAGTAATATCTATGCTTATCCTAATCCTGTGAGACCCGACTACGGCGGTCCTATCACCATTACTGGCCTCATGGAGAACTCGGTAGTGAAAATCACCGATCCGGCAGGTAATGTGATAAGAACGCTTAAATCCACAGGTGGCATGGTGTCATGGGACGGATGCAACTACAATGGTGACTTGGTTCCCACTGGAGTATACTCCATCCTCGCATCGCCAGCCGAAGGGTCGGGCAAAGGCGCAGCAACGCGTGTGTTGATTGTGAGGTGAAACGAGATTAAGTGTTAAATGTTAAGTGAAGCCGCGTTGCGGCTAATGGGTTCTTTTTATCACTTTACTCAACTGATTCATTGGACATGGAATCACTGGAATCACTGGAATCAGGGCGGTAAAACTCGTTGTACTCTTTGAGTGTTATTCTCTTCCCATAGGGGTCGATGACGTATTGTGATGGGTCATAGATGGGTGTTAGGTCGGGTTCGAGTTTTATTCTCGGCATTGCATGTGTCGTCAAAGTTTTGTCTTCTACGTTGTCATCATTTTTTTCAATTTGATTCTGGTGTTTGCTGATGGTCTTAGAGACGTGTGACTGTGAGCAGCCTACAAGGTTTGCGATTTCTCTTGTGGAGAAGAAGAGCTTGTGGTACATGATGATAGCTTCATTGATTTGTTCGTAAGAGTTGTAACCATGGTCACGGAGGAGCTGCCGTTCGTTGCCTCCTGTGTAGAAATCGTTGAACTGCAGGAATCCACTGTTCCCGTCGCGTCCTAAATGTGCTGTGATGACGTTGAGGTCGTGGTAGACGACAGGTCCCATTCGGTTCTTGTGGTGTTTTATGTAATGAGTGATATTGTTTTTCTCCTCGTTGTACTTGTTGGCTCTGGTAAGAGAGAAGATGGAGTCGAAGGCATAGGAGTATTCGAAAGAGCCCGCGAGAGACTCGATAGTGGTCAGTGCCGTGGGTTTGCGTCGCTTGGAGTGCGCCAGAACGAGAATTGAGATGAGGAAGTGCTGCGTCCAGCTTCGCAGAGTGTTGAGAACATATCTGACGTCGGCCTGGTCACCGGACCCGATGAGGTGTGTTATGTCGTCGATGATAATGACCGGTGCTCTTTCTTCGGCAAAGTCTTTCTTGATGTGGTCGAGTATGCTCCTGCTGTCGAGAGGTGCTGTGGTATAGTTGGGATTAAGTGACTTGACGATAAAGTTCCCTTCTCCGGAATTGTAATCGAACTTTTCGGTTTTGTATCTCGCCTTGAGCTGGTGTGCGGCGTTCTCCAAGTCGAAATACAGTGTTTTTAGCCCTCGCTTGTTGAGCTCGTTGGCGATCTGCATGGCGAGAACCGTCTTGCCGACGTTTGGCTCTCCAAAGAGGCACACCATCTCTCCTTGGTGCCATAGTCCGTGCCACAGGTCGACAGGTGGGAAAGAGCATGCTGCTATCGTTGAGAGTTGTTGAGAGCAGAAAGGTTCACCTTCTTTGTTGTATCGACTTGCGTTGTAACGCATTTCGTCGTCAATGCGACTGATAAATTCTTCGGTGATTGTTGTGGTTTCCATGATTTTTCAGTTTAGAGTTATTGATTTTTTAAGGCAAAGGTAATGGCCGGGAGAAGGAGGGACAAGGTTAAAAAAGTTATTAAAGAGATATTTGTAAGATATCCCCAGTCAAATGTTCTTAGACAGTCTTGTTTGCGCTGAAAATGCAGCAGATTGGGAATTATGTGTGTTATGTTTACGAACGATTGCCTACACTTGTTTTGAGTAGGCTGGGAGCTTTAAAGATAAGGGAGAAAATCAAACTAATTTAATTTATCGAATTGATTGCGAAGTATTACTATTTATTTAATGATTCAATAAATTGATCTTCTGAAATAGTATCTTCCTGACCTTTTTCGTATTTTACAAGACTCCAATCATCACCTTTCAGTATTGGCAAGTAAAAAATATGGTCTTTTAGAATTTTGGAACATGCTTTATAACATTCTTTTAGACGTTGAATCTTATTCTTATATTCTGCACTATCTATATTTTGGCCTTTGGAAGCATTTACACTTTTCACCTCAAAAATATGAATTTTTCCTTTCTTGTCTTTCATGACAAAATCTGGATATGACACATGAATACCATTGGCATAATATTCATATTTTATTTCGGATGACATGGGGAAATTCTTACCCCACAAAAATCGTTTATCATCATCTCCATTTATAATGTCTATATTATCTTGACAATCCATTAAGAACTCTGCCCATTCCCTTTCGGCCTCACTATCGAAAGTGAATTTATTTCCCGAACCATCTTTTCGACACCAAACCCAAGAACCTATGCGTTTTGATTGGTCTGTCTCGGTGTAAGATGAGAAAATTGGGAATGATACTTCTTTATTAAGTATCATGCTTTTGTCATAGTCACAAATGTAAGTGTTATAAGCACGTTTCACCTCATCACCTACCTCCATGAATGCCCACCATTTTGAGATGTCGTTTCCACAATATTGGTAGCACATGTCCTGCACTTCATTTGGATAGCGTTTCCATTTCTTATACAACTCAAATATGCTTGAATTGATAGGTTCTGAACCCATTTGTTCCATAAACTTTTCCACATCAAAATCACTACTTTTGTTCAAACCCTCAAGTTTGGTGGTCTTAATCTTAATGTGTTGAGTTATATCATTATTGGCATCACTCCACAGTTTAACTTCACGAGTCTTATTCATACTCTCGGGTTTGACACCCCACACCCATGCCGTGGTCGCCAATTCTTGCGCTTCTGATGAAAGGGTTTCAAAGTCAAGTAGTCGAGGATTGCGGCGCACTCGCCCCATCACCTGTTCATCTAGTTGTTTGCTCTGCGTGTCTCGCACTTGATAAAGCATGCAAGCACGAGGAATGTCCCATCCCTCCGAAACTACCAGCTTGAATATAACAATATCAATAGTTGAATTTGGTAGCTTTGCATAGTCACGCCATCGGCTAACAGGGAGTTTTTTCTTTACATCATCGTTAGTGTCACAATCACCTCCATTTTTATCTATTATAAGCATCCATTTTAATTCTTGGTGTTTGTCAAGAGCTGGTTTAATCTTTCGCTCCCACTCCTTGGTTGCTTGAAGACCGTTAGATATTTGTATTATTAAGCATGGATGAGTTTGAAGTAGATTGTTATAATCTTTTTTTATCTCAATAAGCTTTTCTATTGCATCCTCCACTGGCACATCATAGTCTTCATTTAGCTCTACACGCTTTATAAGTTTCGCATTTACAGCCTCTTCATCGGTAATTGCTATATCTGGAACTTGGCCCCGACTAAGTTTGGGAGTTGCCGAAAAGTTAATCACTTTCTCAAAGAACGTTGATGAAATATCATCAAGATTATTTGTTGCCTGGTGACACTCATCTTTTATCAAATAAATCTTTTTCTTTTGACCAAATAGTTCATTAGTCATCTCAAGCAAGAAATTATGCATTGCACCCTGCATTAACTTGCCATTTTTCTTATACAAATCTCTAGGCAAAACATAAACATTATAATCTACAGGAATAAAAAGTGACTCCTCGCCACTAACCTCAGTATTAATTAAATATGGTTTTAATGCCGAGAACATTCCGCTCGTAGTATATTCTTGAAATTTTTCATAGTTCTGACCAGCAAGATCACCTTTCGATAATGTGGAGACAAGAAACACTATATCGCTGCGTTGTTGCAATATGCGATTCATAAAATCCGCCATCATATAAGTCTTGCCACTACCAGTAGGGGCACGAAATGTCAACTCTCGTTTGCTGCCCTTTATCTTGGCTTCAAGGTCGTTGACAGCACCATTCTGAACATTTTTTACTGCTTGTAGCATATCACATCTTCTTTATCCGTTCTTGCCATTCTTTGTCACTTTCAATACTTTGTTGAGTATGGGCAAAATTACTGCAAATCCAATCCACCTTTTCTTTAAGCGTTGAAAATTCTTTTTTGCCATAAAGTTTCTCATCTATGACATCAAACGGTGTCTTTCCTTCAGAGGAATTATTATTCTTGACTGAGGCTATATCATATACATCAAGATTATCACCGTATGGCTCATTATCTTCAAGCCACTTGAAATCCTTGCTGCCGTCATAACATTCTCCTGTCATGATACGCTTCAATCGCTTACTTGTAACATCAAAGGCAATGCCATTAGGAGTTGTATCAGTCTTTTCATTTAACTGACACAATATAAACTGTCTATTTCCACCATCAATTTTGTTCAAATCAAGCACTGCATGGCCAGTTGTTCCGCTGCCAGCGAAGAAATCAAGAACAACACAATCATCTATAGGATAATAAACTAACAATTCTTTTATAAGTTCAACAGGTTTAGCATAATCAAAAGGAGACATTAGCTTATTAAAAATAGGTTTTAAATCTTCACTACCATTTGCGTTTAAGTAGTTATCTTTTAAAATTGATATTAATTGTCTGTTTTTAATTTTGTTTTCACGAATCTTCTCGTAAACAACAAAAGTTCCATCACTTCTTTTTTCATAAATGACTTCTCCATTTTTCACTGCAGTTGTAAGTTTTGTTTTTCCCCATCTCCATCTCCCTTCTGAACCATCATTTCTAATTGGATAAATATCTTCACCTTTTGGACCTTTGATTGGATACCACATTGATGGAGAGTCTTCCCGCCTTGAACCTGCACCCCATTTGTTAAGTTCTCTTCCTTTTGCATATTTTCCCTTGTCATCTTCAAAGATAAAATTATTCTCATCATTAAATTCTTCACCCAATAGAACAGTTTTATCTTTGTTATCTACTTTTAATTGTTTCGCATAAACCAAAACGTAATCATGAACTCTTTTTATGTTTTTAGTTTTGGTTCCTCCTTTTATTGCTTCTCTACAAATAGATGATATCATATTGCTTTCGCCAAACACTTCATCAAATAGACATTTTATGTATGCTTGATTTCTATCATCTATACTACAGAAGATAATACCATCGTTATTCAACAGTTGTTTAGCAAGCAACAAGCGTGGATATAGCATTGACAACAAATTGTCACGAGTGATAGCATTTTCATAATTGGTTTGCGCAAACTCGCCCATGCTATCTTTTCCGTATGGTGGGTCAATGTAGATGACATCAATTTTGCCCTTATACTCAATCAGCAGATTTTGTAATGCCTCATAGTTGTCACCAATTATTAGTTTATGCGTTGGTTTTGAGGGGTCTGTTACAAAACTCAGTCGCTCATTTTTCTTGAAATATTTGATATCGCTTGTAAGTTTTTCCATTCGCTTGTCGAAATGGAAACCAGTGCGCTTGTAGGTAGTGCCGAGGGCGGCAATCATTGTCGCCTCATTATCATCATCGGCATTAACGATTAGTTTTTTTAGTAATGCAGCGTTTGTTGGTTCAAGAATCTTATCTTGGACACGTTGCTCCAGTTCGGCAATCAAGCTTTGCTTGACAGCGGTCAATGTTTTGTTGTCCATAACGGCATTAATAAGAAAGTTATTAATGCGTTGAGCCATAAACAAAAGTACCTGCAAGAACCTCGAAATGTGTGGACACTATGAATGGGCGAGTCCCCGTCCAACGTTCAAGGTACTTGCAGGAAACCTTCAATGATAAAACAGGAAACGCCCACTATAGCAGTGAGCGTCACCATTATTCTATCAAAGAGTTCTTTCCACCTGCAAGTTTCTGAACGTTTGAATAATAGCCAACGCTAAATATTTACCACAATGTAATGTGCCGTTCTTTAACGGCATCTGTTGCTTTGCAACACTGCAAAGATAACAAAGAATTTTTAAACTATAGAGATTTTTATTAATATTTTAATTGTGAAGATTCAAGTCCAAGACACAAGTCCAAGATGCAACTATGCTGATAAAGTTCTATAAAAAGTTGAACTGGCGTAAGGAAACCGAGTTTTATTCTCGGTATTGCTTCTGGTTTCAAAATGATGTCACAATAGTTGCTATAGTTCTTATAGTTGCTATAGTTTTTATAGTTGCTATGGTTTTTTATGGTTGCTATGGTTTTTATTGTTGCTACGAGCTGGTGGCTTGCGATACACTAACAACGCCCATGCTGGCGGAGAGTATAATGAACGCCAATTATGTGTTGTGCTTTGTGCATTGTGAATTATTTTTACTATCTTTGCACCCGAAATGAATATTCACTAAAAAACACGCTATAAATCAATGAATTTTGTAGAAGAACTAACTTGGAGAGGCATGATCAACAACATCATGCCAGGTACTGAAGAGCAGTTAAATAAAGAGATGACATCGGCCTACGTGGGCATCGACCCTACAGCCGACTCACTACATATTGGTCACTTGGTTAGCATCATGATGCTCAAGCACTTCCAGCGTGCGGGCCACCGCCCCATCGCCTTGATTGGTGGTGCTACAGGCATGATTGGCGACCCATCGATGAAGTCGCAAGAACGCAAGCTCATCGATGAGGAGACATTGCGCCACAACCAGGAAGCCATCCGCAAGCAGCTTGCACATTTTCTTGACTTTGACAGCGACGCTCCCAACCACGCCATCCTCGTTAACAACTATGACTGGATGAAGGAGTTCTCGTTCCTGAACTTCATTCGCGACATAGGCAAGCACATCACAGTCAACTACATGATGGCTAAGGACAGCGTGAAGAAGCGCTTGGCAGCCAACGCCGACCACGGAATGTCGTTCACCGAGTTCAGCTATCAGCTGTTGCAGGGCTATGACTTCCTCTATCTCTACGAGCACGAGGGATGCCGCTTGCAGATGGGTGGCAGCGACCAATGGGGCAACATCACCACAGGTACCGAGCTCATTCGACGCATTGCCGGTGGAGAGGCCTACGCTATCACATGCCCGCTCATCACCAAGGCCGACGGCGGCAAGTTTGGCAAGACCGAGAGTGGCAACGTGTGGCTCGACCCCAAGCGCACTTCACCCTACAAGTTCTACCAGTTCTGGCTCAACGTGAGCGATGCCGACGCAGCTAAATACATCAAGATTTTCACCGACCTGCCTCAGGAGGAGATCAAAGCTCTCGAAGAGGAGCAGGAGCGCGACCCAGGTCTGCGTCCATTGCAGAAGCGTCTCGCAAAAGAGATTACCACCATGGTACACTCGGCACAAGATTATGAGATGGCAGTCGAGGCTTCGCAAATCCTTTTCAGCAACAAGGCAAAAGACATCCTCCACAAGATTGACGAGGACACTCTGCTATCGGTGTTTGAGGGTGTGCCACAGTTTGAAGTGAGCCGCGACGTTATCAACGATGGTGTTCCCGCAATCAACTTGCTCACCGACGACGCAGCAGTCTTCCCCAGCAAGGGCGAGATGCGCAAAATGACCCAGGGAGGTGGCGTGAGTATCAACAAGGAGAAGATTGCCGACCCCAACATGGCTATCGACGCTTCGTTCCTGCTCAACGACAAGTACATTCTCGCCCAGCGCGGCAAGAAGAACTACTTCCTGCTGATTGCGAAATGAGGTGAGAGTGAGAGGTGAGAGTGAGAGTGAGAGGAGAGAGGTGAGAGTGAGAGGAGAGAGTGAGAGGAGAGAGTGAGAGATGAATTCTTCTTCCTTTTCTTCTTCCTTTCTTCTTCCTTTAATTGTTTGATTGAAAAAAAATGACGAAAAATTTGGTAGATTGCTGAAACTGCAGTAATTTTGCACCGCATTTGGGACTTCACGGTCTCATGATGTTAAGATTGTCCTATAGTGTAATGGTAACACAACGGTTTTTGGTGCCGCATTTCCTGGTTCGAGTCCGGGTAGGACAACGTTAAGAGAGTCAAGCGATTAAGCTTGACTCTCTCTTTATTGTGTTTTGCTCCTTCTATCGCCATGAGTGTTATTGCCCATAACCGTTGAGCTTGCGGTAGTTGTTGGGAGACTGCCCCAAGTGTTTTTTTACATATTTTCCAAAGAACGACAAGTTCTCGAACCCCAACTGCAGGGCTATCTCTTTAATGCTCAGAGTGCTGTAAAGAAGCAGCTGTTTTATGTGTCCTATGGTGTTGAGTGCGATAAGTTCACTTGCTGTCTTGCCGTCGTGCTTACGGCAGATGCTGGTAAGGTACTTGGGCGAGACGCACAACTCGTCGGCATATTCCTTGACACTTCGCTGAACTCCGTTGCTGTTGACAAGCATGAAAACAAACTTGTGGAAGATTTTATCTCCTTGTCTCATCATTGCCTCTTCATGGTCTTCGTTGTAATGAGAGGTAAGATTAGCGATGACGTCTAAAACATAGGCTCTCAAGATGGTGTGCATTGTCTCCTTGCCTTTTTTGCCAAGTTCGGGATGTTCCATTTTGAAGAGTGCGAGCTCGTAGTACTTGCTCATCAGTTCCATCTCATCATGCGAGAAATGAACCACTGGGTTTTGTTTTACGTGCATAAAAGCCTCTAAAGTGCTCTTTGTCATGAAAGTGATGCCACCCTCGAGCGAGAGGCATATTACCTTGCATCTCATCTCGCTATTGTAGCTGATGTCGCTCACCACGCTCTGCATGTCGATGAGCATCCCATCATTGGCTTGGATGTGGTACTGCACCGAGTTCACCTTCATCGACAGGCTGCCGCTTGTGCAGAAAATCATAGCTACAAAGTTGACTTTGAAAGCCTTGACAAGTGTCACAACCGTGCTGATATCGTCGGCAAATCCTATCTCTCCGTCGAAATATTTGACGTGAGACGTGATATGTGGCACATCCTTGAGATTTAGTTGTTGTATTCCAATCTCGTTCATTATGTGATTTTTAAAGTTTAGTAGAAATATTGACTTAATAAATACTTGAGGGATTTAGAGTACAAAGGTAAAAAAAAAACTGAAACTTAACGGCTATAGAATGAAAAAAAACGCTTGTGGCCTATAGTTTTTTATAGTTAGGCGAGATTGACGCGTACAGTTGTGGCATCTCATTTTTATCTGGTACTAAAGATGATAATCGTTGTGTGAGACGGTATTTTTTTGTAGTTTTGCAATTGCTATTATGGTTGACGCGAAAATACATCGGTTTACACATGACGTGAGCGGTATAGATCTACCCTCTCAGTTTACTTATCCCATGCATTATGTGCCTCATGAGCTGTGTCGAATAGCGGCTGCCGAGGTCATGGATTATGCCTTGTCGCGTGACGAGTGGCGCGAGGAGCTTCAGGCGGGCAAGATGCTTGGAGTGCTCGTCGTCAATGATGCTGATGGCGAGATTGGTTATCTTGCTGCCTACTCGGGGAATTTGGCGCATAGCGGCGAGCATCATTTCTTTGTACCGCACATCTACAACCTGCTTGATCCTGAAGGAATGTTTCGCACTGAGGAGGCTGTCATCAGCGAGATAAATCGCAAGATTGCGCTACTGGAACAGTCGGCCGAGCTGGAGGAGGCAGAATTGCTGCTTGCTGATGCCAAAGCATCGCAGGAGCGTGAAGAAAGTGAGATGCGCTGCACTATTGAAGCGGCGAAGCTGAGGCGCGACAAGCGGCGTGACGAGGGCACACTTTCTCCTGGCGAGGAGGAGTCGCTCATCAAGGAAAGCCAGTTCATGAAGGCCGAATACCGCCGCATGAAGAAGCGTCATCGTCAAGAGATAGAGCAGCTTGAGAAGCGGGTCGTTGACCATGAGACCGAAATCAATAATTTGAAATCCATTCGCAAGGCTAAGAGCGAGGAACTGCAGAGGAAGCTGTTCCGTTGCTATGTGGTGAACAATGCTCTGGGCGAGAGCCTTGACGTGGCAACCATTTTCGAGCGACGCTTCAACCGCTTGCCGCCGGGTGGCACTGGTGAGTGTTGTGCGCCCAAATTGTTGCAATATGCCTATCGGCATGGTTTGAAACCCGTGTGCATGGCTGAATTCTGGGTGGGTGAGTCGCCTCAAGGCGAGGTGCGACATCACGGCCATTACTATCCTGCTTGTCGTAGCAAGTGCCTGCCGTTGTTGGAATTTATGCTTCAAGGCCTTGATGTTGAGAGCAATCCTCTTGCCGCTCTCCCTTCGAGCGAGGCGGTGCAGGTAGTCTATGATGACGAGTGGTTGATGGTTGTCGACAAGCCGGCAGGAATGCTCACCGTTCCTGGCAGGGACGAGGGGGTGGTGTCGCTGTTGGAGTTGATGGGCAAGCGTCTGGGCGACGAGCTCGTTTTTGAGGTTCACCGTCTCGACCAGGCGACGAGCGGACTGGTGGTCTTTGCCAAGTCTCGCAAGGTGCAGAGAGGTCTTCGCTTGCAGTTCGAGAATCGTGAAGTGAGCAAGACCTATTTGGCACTCCTCGACGGCACACCGGTAGAGGAAAAAGGAACCATTGACTTGCCGTTGCGTGCCGCTCTTGACGACCGGCCACGTCAGGTGGTGGATTTTGAGCATGGAAAGAATGCCGTAACAAGATACCAGGTGCTGGAATATCGTGGCGACAAGACCCTTGTGGAGTTCACGCCGTTGACGGGGCGCACCCATCAACTGCGGGTGCATGCCTCGCATCCGCAGGGGCTTAACTGTCCAATTGTTGGCGATATGTTGTATGGCACATCAGCCCATCGACTGTGCTTGCATGCCAAGTCGTTGTGCTTCACCCATCCTGTGACTGGGAAGGCGATGAGTTTCACAAGTACAAGACTCTAAAATCTCACTGTGATGGGCTCGCAGGCAGGGCTCTCGTTGTTGCAGCGGTCGAGTGCTGTGACCACATAGGTGGTACCTCGTGGATGGGCCATCTTCTGCTTTTGAGGAGGATTGATGGTGGGCAGTGTGATTGTTGTTTTATTTGTGACACGAATAATCGCACGGGCGTTGTTGATGTCGATCTCTCCACCCTCGGGGAAGGCATAGACCACAAACCGCACGGTTTGCTGCATGGGATCATCGGTTGATGGTGCTTCCCAGGAAATCACCGTTTCGAGTCTGTTCTTCTCAAATCGCAGGTTGCTCACTGCCGCTGGTGCCACGTTGTCGATCCAGGTGACGGCAGGGCACAACGCCTTGGTTCTCATCTGGTTGTTGCTCAATGAGTCGAGAACGCCCTTATAGTTCTTGGTAACTTCATATCCTGGCCACCATGTGACACCGTGCACATTGGGCAACGAGCGCATGAGCTCAATCTTGTGGTTGAGCTGAGTGGGGTTGAGGGTGTCGGGGATGTCGCGGTGGTCCATCACGTTGCGCACCGACTGGCCGTAGTACATGTGGCGGCCGTTGGCGTGGTCGTTCCACCAGTAGCTGAGCACGAGGTCGCTGGCGGCTTTGTGCTCCAGTTCCCAGTAGAGCTGCGGCACCATGTAGTCGACCCATCCCATCGCGGTCCACTTGGGGCAGTCGGCATAGAGCGCGTCATAGCATTCCAGTCCGTTGGTCTCGCTGCCGTTGCGGTCGCTCTTCTTGTTGCGCCAAATGCCGAACGGGCTGATGCCTAATCTCACCCAGGGCTTGGTGTTCTGGATGGTCTTGTGAAGCTGCTCGATGAGCAGGTCCACATTGTGACGGCGCCAGTCGCCCTTGTCGCCCCAGCCTGCTCCATAGCGTGCGAATGATGCAGTGTCGGGGAATTCGGCACCCTTCACGGGGTAGGGGTAGAAATAGTCGTCCATGTGGATGGCGTCGAGGTCGTAGCGTGTTATCATGTCCTTGACCACGAGGTTGATGAAGTCGCGGCTCTCGGGCAACGCTGGGTCGAAGTAAATCTTGCCGTCGGCATACTTGAGGAACCACTCTGGGTGCTCATAGTAGATGTGTCCCTCGGCAGGATGGTCATTCTCACTGCTTGTCACACGGTATGGGTTGATCCAGGCATGCAGCTCCATGCCGCGGCTGTGGCACTCGTCAATCATGAACTGTAGCGGGTCCCACAAGGGATAGGGAGCTTTGCCCGCCTCCCCTGTGAGCCACCGCGACCAGGGCTCAAGGTTGCTGATGTAGGCGGCATCGGCTTGTGGTCGCACCTGCCAGATTACGGCGTTTACACCCGCACTGTCGAGCTTGTTGAGCTGGTCTCGCAGGTAGTCCTGTGTCTCTTGTGGGGTCATCTTGGCATACTGGCCTTGCCCTATGATGTGAAGCCATGCACCGCGGAACTCGCGCTTGGAAATATCTTGAGCATTGGCTTTTGGGAGATTGCAAACCGAAACAATGGCAAGCATCGCCAGCAGGGCTACTGCCACGGAAATTTTTCTTAATGATTTCATGAGATTAAGTATTAAGTGCTAGAAAATCTAGAATATCTAGAAAATCTAGAATAACTAGAAAAACTGATTACTGAAAACTCTTAAAGCAGTGGCCCAAATAGTCTCATAATGCTCTCCGCAGCCTTCTGCCACAAGGGGCGCTTGCGCCAAGCCCTGAGGCTGATGCGGCTGCACTCTTGCATGTCGTAGAGCATAATGTCTTTCATGCGGTGGTTGAACTCCTTGCTATAGAGCAGTACATTGGCCTCAAAGTTGTGCTCGAAGCTGCGGAAGTCAAAGTTGGTAGAGCCAGTGGTCACGAAATCATCGTCCACGACTACCACCTTGGAGTGCAGCATGCCTGGCTCATAGAAGTATATCTTGATGCCGGCATCGAGGCACTGCTTCACATAGGAGTAGGAGGCATAACGCAGCAAGATGCTGTCGGGCTTGCGGGGAATCATCAACCGCACGTCAACCTTGCTCAATGCCGCTACTTGAAGGGCTTTGAGAAGACTGTCGCTGGGAAGGAAATAAGGGGTCTGGATATAAACGCACTTGCTGGCGCTGTCGATGGCTTTCTGGAACACAAATGCCATGTTTACCCACTGGCTTGTGGGACCGCTTGTGACAAGCTGCATGCCTATGGGGTTGGCGATGCTTCCAGGCTCTACCATCGCTACCGACTCCTCGATGAGCTCTCGTTTCATGAAGTTCCAGTCGATGGCAAACGACACCTGCAGTGCTGCCACGATATCACCTTTCACACGCAAGTGGGTGTCGCGCCATTTCTTCATCTTGCCGCCGTCGATATAGCGGTCGGCGATGTTCATGCCGCCGATGTAACCAATCTTCCCGTCGATGACGACAATCTTGCGGTGGTTGCGCCAGTTGATGCGGTTGGCAAACTCAGGGAAGGTGATTTTCATGAATGGATAGACATCCACTCCGGCACGGCGCAGTTTCTTGAAGAAACTCATGTCGAAGTGGAACGAACCCACGTGGTCATATAGCACACGCACCTTCACGCCCTGGGCAACTTTCTGCTTCAGGATGTCGGCAATCTCGTTGCCAAGTTTGTCGTTCTCAATGATGTAGTACTGGATGTTGATGTAGTGCTCGGCAGCAAGCAAGTCGCGTTTCAACGCTTCAAACTTGTCCTTGCCATTGGTGAAGATGTCCACCTCGTTGTTGGCAAGATAGGGAGAGCCCTGGATGCTGTTCACCAAGTTTATCATCTGCTGGCGGTCGCTTTTCTCGTCTTCATAGCGCACAACTTGTCGCGAGCGCATCAGGTGCTTGATGTCGTCGCGGTTGGTGAGCCTGAGCCGCTTCTTGCGGGAAATCATTCTTATATGGCGCAAGCTGCGACCGAAGAAGATGTACAGAATGATACCTACCACAGGCAACAGCACGAGCACGGTAATCCATGCCAGTGTCTTGACGGGATTGCGGTTCTCACTCACCACAACACCGATAATCGCCACAGCAGTGATACCATACAAGATGGTAAATATCAACCGCGAATATGGAAACAACTCAGCCAGTATCATGACAGCCTTTTCATGTTTAACTTGCTAAGTTAATGATTTTACTGGAAACAAAGCGGTTTTATAACATTTTTTAAGAATAGAGCCCGTAAGCTTGCCGCGCGTGGCAGTCAGTCTGCATCGCGAGCCCGTCAGTTTGCCGCGAGTGGCAGTCTGTCTGTATCGCGTGGCAGTCAGTCTGCATCGCGAGCCCGTCAGTTTGCCGCGAGTGGCAGTCAGTCTGTATCGCGTGGCAGTCAGTCTGCATCGTGAGCCCGTCAGTTTGCCGCGAGTGGCAGTCAGTCTGTATCGCGTGGCATTGCCACGTGACAATCAAGAAAACCTAAATTGAAGCTATCTCTTGCGCCAAGTCGTTGAGGCTTTGGCATTGTTGCCGTCTAATTTTCTTGTATTCATTGTGATGGGGCCATGGAGCCACAAGCAGCAGTCTACCTTCGGCACATGCGTCAAACTGCTTCCCTCCCGGTTTCCATAGTGGCGAGAATCCATTCTCTATAATCACAATCAAGGGATAGCCCGCGTCAAAGGCTGCCCGCATCACTTTTTTCTCGGCAGGGCTAATGCTCGGCGAAACAAGCACCGCACCAGCATCGGCCATAGCCATGAACTTATTGACTTCTTGGGCAATCTCGTCATCACCCTTTATTGAGCGGCTGCATTTCACCGCAACCTTCAACGGGTGCTCTATCAAGAACTGGTTCCCCACAGCGGCCACCTGCCATTCACCTATTGTCACATCATTCTTTATGGAGAAGAAATCATGGTTGTTGTGCTTTATCCATCTGCGTCGCGGATTATCTTGCACATAATGTATCATGCGCTCAAGCTGCCCTTTGCCTTTAAGGATAATATCGTTATAGCCACTTCCCCACAGGACATCGCCTGTCATCTCACGTGAGAACTTGTTGCAGCCAACCTTAAATCCGTTTATGACTGTCCCAAGGTGTTTAGGCATTGGGCTTGTGACAAATAAGACACCGTGCATGTGGTCGGGCATCAGCTGCACTGCCATGAGCCTGATTTGAGGGTGAAGAACAGCTATTTGACGCCAGCACGACAACACTTTATTGCCCAACTCGCTGGGCTTTATCCATGGCTTTGGGTGGCTACTATCGGCATCACAGAGAACACCTAAAACAGGGCGACGCCCTAACGTGCTGAGGGTGATCATATAAATGCAGCGGCTGTTGTAGTCATGGCTTGGCTTGCGGCGTTTCATGGAACGATGAGGCACAAGCCCATGTTCTTCATGATGCTCCAGCCACCACTCGCGGCGATGCTTATTGCGCTTGTAGTCCATGTCACAAAAATAATTGTTATTGCTTGGTTAAGCAAGAAAACAGGCAGTCTTTCACAAGCCCATGGCTTGCAATACACCCCCCCGACACGCCACTCCAGCTCGCCTCGCGAGACCCGTCAGCTTGTCGCGAGAGCCCGTCAGCCTGCCACGCAAGGCAGTCAGTCTGCATCGCGTGGCATCGCCACGTGAAAAAGAAAAATCACTTCATCACCTTCACAACCGAGCGGCTGCCGTCGCTGTAGCGAGTCTCGACTATGTTGATGCCTGGATGAGGCACATCGCTCTCCACGCCCATCAGGTTGTAATAAACCACGCGAGTAACGGTCTTGCCCGCCTGCATGTTGTCGATAGCGGTGATGACGCCATTTTCTTCGGTTGTAACTTTGTTGATTTGCAATGGATAAACGACATAGCCATTAGTTGTGCCCTTTAGGTCAGGAGCACCAGTTTGTGCAGGGGTGATTACCAATTTCAATGTCGAGAGATTCACCATCAATCGGTAAGAGCCTTGAGCCAGCTGGAAGGAACGAGAATCACTACTCCAATAGGCCAGTGGTAATTCGTTGCCTAAATAATTGGGGTCAACATAATAGTTTGTGCCCTCGGCAACAGCTCCAAAGCGATAATCCTTTATGTTGTCCCACTCTGGGTCCAATTTCTTGGTGAAGCTGAAATAGCCAAAGCCATTATCGACATTATTTACAGTGACAGTGGCAGTGTAGATGTTTCCGTCACTTGTGCTCATTTCCACGCCCTTTTGTGGGCTCCATCCTTGGCTATTCACATCGCCAAGCACGTAAACATGAGAATAATTGTTGCCATCATTGTACTTAATGATAGCTGGCAACATCTCATAGCTGTGGCCTGCTTCGAGGAACACGCCACCTTGCTCTAGATAAGAACCATTAAACTCAAACTCTCCAGTGAGTTGTGCCTGGTTCCATGTGGGGTTTGCCACATTGGCAACAGGAACGATAAATTTCTCGCCATCCCACTGTGCCCATTCAACGTTGGCAAGCTCCATAGGCTTGGGCTGCACAAAGTAATACTCTTTGTTATTTACGGGGCTCTCCTGATGGTTGGAGCCATTGAAACTTGCTGCTATATATACATTTGGAGCGAAAGCTGCTCCATCGCCATTTTCCTCAGGCATTTGCTGGAGAATGAACTCTGGGTTTGTAGTGTTGGTCAACCTGCCAACCACGCCTTTTAGGTTTTTTGCTCGTAATGATGTTACTGCAGTAGCACCTTCGGGCAAACGCAGCCCAATCCAGTTACTTTGGTCATAGGTAGTAGGGATGTCAGATTTTAATCCGCTGGTCAATGTTGCGGTGTGCATATAGTCGATAAACTCCTCATCACCTCTTTCATCCTTATTTGCATAGCCATTATTGTCCTTGCAGATAAGCATGCGGTCTTGGTCAACATACTCAACCGCCCTCAAGTCGGTGATATTATAAGTCCTCTGAGTGTCGCCACTAGCAAGCAACTCGGCAAGTGTGACATTGGGAATCTTGACAGGAAGAGTCACCTCGTCAGCTACGCTCAGATAAGCCTCATTGCCGTTGACTGTGCTCAACGCATTGCCACCGAAAGCGAGCTGGCCATTGGCATTCTTATATAAGCCCTTGCAATTAGAAACTGGTGCACTTTGGTTGGGGAAATATTTCTCGCTCGACTGGAGCAGGTTGCCATTGGGCACAGCACCATTGGCTGCAGCAGTCATGGTAGGCACCATGCGGTTCTCTTCGATGTCATCGCTCTTGGTCTCGATAATCACAGGTGTGCCAGCTGGGATGATGTTGCCAGTGATAGGCTTCATCTCAAATGTGCCAGCAGTCTCATCAACACTCGTGACAACATAAGGGGTCATCTGCTCTGGATTGAACAAAATGTTCCAAGACGTGCGCAAAGTAGTGTAATACTTGCCATCAACCTCAACCAGCTTGTCAGGGTTAGGGTCTAGCGAGAAATAGTTCTCCTTGGTCTCTAAATCCTTATCAACACATTCAATATACCACTGGGATTCTGGGCGTTCTCCCATTGTAATTTTAGGAGTTCCATTATCGTCAGTGAATCTAAAGCCTCCTTCGTTTGCTGTCGCAAAAGCCCATGTGTTTGTATAAGTTTTTGCATCGAATGGCATTCTCAAGAACACACCACTTGTACTACTTGTTGGGTCATTAGGATCAAAATCATAATATTTACTTGCTTTAGCTCCTTGTACAAAGTAATCATAGTAATAACGATTGTCATTTGGAATGCGATCATAATAGATATCAACTATTGAACCAGCCTCATACATTACGTCATTCAAGTCATTAGTATTTAATTCCAGTGATGTGATTGTGCCACCCGAAACTAATGTTTCAATATTGCCCTCATCACTAATCGCATTAAGGTAGTTTTTTGTCACATAATTTCTTATGCGATGGAAATTATATCCATTTTCAAATATCGCCGTGTAAATAATAGGGTCATCTGAAGCTTCATTTGTGACAGTAAAAGTATATGGATTCTCGCGACTGATTATTTCACCGTTTACTTCCCATCCAAGGAACTTTGTGTCATAGTCTATACAATACGCCTTTATTGTTACTTGGTCGTCTTTTTTGTTATCATATTTTGAACATATTGCACGACCAATACTTGTATTATTTGATTTAACAGCTATTGAAGCTGAAATCGGTTCAAAAACAGCGTAATAATTGAATATGTTTGAGTATGTGCCATATTGTTCTGTCAAATTATCATGACTTTCCATATGTTTTGGATATTCTTCATTATCGGTTTGTCCAGATTTGCTGCCTCCATAATAGCACCGTCTAGTTGCATTGCATGTAATAGTTGCTTTGCCATTATTCTGTTCAGCTTCAGATGCACTTATAATTGAACCATCCTCCTTTGTCCAATAAAGGAATCTATAACCAGTGTTGGGTATAGCATGAAGTGTTACATTTTGTTCGAAACTTGAAACATCTGTTTCTTGACTAGGATGAGTATGAGATTTTGTTTGGTTAGCTTCTTCTGCTGAATTACTTGACCATTTTGCGTAAACATTTCCTGCTTCAGGCACATCATACACTAGTCCTTCAGCTGTTTTTACTTGAGCTTTAACATTTGCAGTAAAATGAAACCAAGAGTATTTCCCTGCCCAAGCATCCTGTCCTGCAAAGGCAAAGAGCATCAGCAAAAGCAGTATTTTAAAATTCTTAAATTTAAACATCACTTTTTATTTTTATGATTTTTCTTTTTTGTTTTAGACTGTGCGGCTGTTGCAGCATTGCGCTTGCCGTCATAATAATTATATAAGCATCTCACTGCGAGTGTTGCGGTGATTAGCTGATGTGGAAGGTCAAGTTGCTCGCTCAATGGCGTTGCCAAGATGAAAAGTACCAGCACCGCTGTGTAGAACAAATAGACCTTAAAGAATCCTTTACGCTTGCGCCAGATAAGCCAAATTATTAATGGCAGTGGATTGAATGGGATAAGATACCAGTTCCAATGAGTTCCGAAGAGTCCAGAAACAAAGCTGGTGTAAATCAAGAAAAGCCCTGCAGCCGTAACAAGCGCCATCAGCAACACATCAAGCACTCGCCCTAGCCATTTCAGTTTCCATTTCAACTGAGCTAAGGTGATTAACACCACTACAAGAAGCAACAAGCCAAACACCCACATGGGAGTTATTGGTGATGCTTTGAAGCTATTTTTTAGAGGAAATATCTGTTTCTCACCATTAATCATGGGACGGCGATTGCCATTTGCATCAACAATCTCAGCTTTCTTAATGACTTTTGTCAATAATGCAGGTGCCGCTCTTTGCTCTTGTTCCCAGTAAGCATCACTTTCTGTCCCGCCTAATGTAATACTAATAAACTCTAACCAAGGAGAAGATTTCGTCATTATTCTAAACACCTTGCCATTGTTCATCTTAAATTCATCTGGCCAGCCATTGAAGTCGATAGTCTCGTCAACTACGACGTTCTCAATCGCCATTAGCGAAACCGACGAGCAGTTATTCTGAAGGAGGTTAAAATGTCGCACTTCCTCATCCACATAGTCATTATCAAGCAATCGCCAGAGTTCTTGCTCCTCATGAGTCGTGAGATTAAGAATGTATTGCTTTACCTCGCGACCTTCTTTCTTGAAGTCAGCTAAAAACTTTGCCGTAGGTACTGCAACCATATGAGCATCGGTCTTGCCAGTAAAAAACTTGATAAAACCTCCCATATCGGCCTCTTCCTCAAAGCTGAAACAGTAGTCCAAGTTATGAGTTGGGCACTCCATACGAATAGTGCTATGCCCATAAGTTGAGTAGATGGCCTCGCCCGGTGATGCGATGAGCAGGCTGGCGGTGACGAAGTTGCTGCTGTCGGGGAGGAGTGGGCCGCCGTGGGTCCAGGGAATTTTGTCTTGGGCATGAACGGTGGCGCTTGTGGCGAGCACGAGGCCCGTCACAAGTGTCACTATCCATATTCTTATTGTCTTGACAACCATTTTCCTGATTCTCTAAAATTGGCTTTGCAAGTCGCCTAACGGCGAGAAATCATTCAAATTATTTCAAATCTCTCATATTATTTGTTTGATTTGAAGCAATTTGGTGGATTTCTGCCACTTGTGGCACTCTGTTACCGTTTAGAGGACGATTTTCTTGCCGTTCTGGATGTAGATGCCGTGGGTTGGGTTCACCACTTTGCGGCCCATGAGGTCGTAGATGGTGTTGTCGCCTTGGGCATCGGTGCCAACGGTTGTGATGGCAGTTGGCTTGGTCTTGTCGGCCCACGCCTTGTTGGCTGGCATGTAGTCGGCATTGTTGTCAATGGCAAAATTGAGACCACCTTGCAGGGTGAGCATGTTGGCCTTGTCGTTCTCGGTGTCGTCGTCGAAGAGCGTACCTTTGAGCATCGACTTGGGAGCCTCACGACCAACCTTAGAGCCATCGGCAACAGGCATTATCATGTGATTCTCTTCATTGTTGGTCTCCATTTCCAGCAGCACTGGAGTGCCGGCAGGGATAACATCCATATCGAGCTCTTCCAGCTGGGGAACGCCGTCTGCGCTAACCGCCATTACACTATAAGCAGTCAAGCTGCCCACAAGTTCATAGGGGAAAGCGGTGTAAAGGGTGGTGTAGTACTTGCCGTTTGCCTCAACCTCGGCTGCAGGTGCCAGATAGTTGTCCTCGGTGTCAATCATCTCAAGTTTCCACTTGCCATTGTCGGCATACTGCAGATAGCCCTCATCGCCAGTAACTGTGATACCACCCTGGTCGCTATGAACGAAATAGATGGCTGCGCGGTCCTTGATAAGGTTGCTGTGGCTCTCGAGAGCGGCAACAATCTCACTGTCCTCGCCCAGAGCCTGAGCGGCGGCCGCCAGAACTGCTGCTGCGTCAACGCCCTCGTCGGGGAGCTGAAGCTTGAGCGCATAGGCGTCGTAGATGAACTTCTCGGCAGTGGTGTTGGTCGGGCAGAGTGCCAAGTAAGAGCCCTCGATAGCTTGTGCGAGAGGTGCCAGGTCAAGGCCCTGAACAGCCAAGCGGTTCACCTTGATACCATCGACTGCGAGGTCAAACACTGCGCTGGCATCGTTGTGAGGCTGTGCCAGGTCGACGGTGCTCGTTTTCTCGTGCACGCGGCGCAGGTAGGGAGCCTCGGCAGTGGCCGAAGCGGTCTTCACGAAGCAGTAGCCTCCTTGAAGGTCTTCGCGCACCATGAGGAACTTGATGTCGGTGCCTTCCTCGGTGCCGGCCTGCAGACGGTAGCCAAAGCTGCCGTCGTAGTCGATGCCCATGTAGTGGCGGTTGCCTGGTACCATGTGGGTGATGTAGTAGGTCACTGCGGTTTGTCCGCCAGCTGCCTCAAGGATAATGTCGCGGATCTCGTCCCAATCCTCAATCTCGGGAACGTCAACACACAGATACACTGAGCCGTCGGGATCGCCAGTGGGCACGAGGTGCAGCTGGAACATCTCGTCGAGGAACCATGTAGGCTTGTTGTTATACTCCAGTGTCTCTTCAATAAGGCCCTTGATAAACTCGAGAGTCTCGATCATGTCGCCACCGTCACCACTGAGGTTGGTAAGCAGCGACTCTCCGTTTTCGTCACGCTCGCCGTACCACACTAACAGTGGGCTTGCCTCCTCGTAGGTGGGGGCAGTGATGTCGGCAAGGTAGTTGTGTTGCAGTTTAACCCACGTGCCTGAATACACGTTCTGGATGCGGTACACGCCCTGGTCGGGTAGTGGCGTCACAGCGCTTGCGCTGAATGCAGTCATCATCAAGACTGCAAGAGTGAAAAATGTAAAAAACTTTTTCATTTTAATATGGTTTAAATATTTTGGTTTTGTTGTTTAGTAACAGAAGGAATCCATCGTAAATAATACGATACTTTCACTATAGCTCACAAAAATAGTAGTTTTTCTTTTAAGAGCCAACAGATTAAACAAATTTAACGGTAAAATTGGGTTGCTTGAGCAATGGCTATAAAAAATAAGCCGTCATTGCTATAACGGCTGTCTCAAAAATAGAAAGATGGAATTCTCGGTTTTGCGAGAAAAGTCTTTATTTTACCACCACCTTGCGCGACCACTTGCCAGCACACTTGACAATGTAGAAGCCCTTGGGCATGTCGACTGTCATGCGGGTTCCTGCGCTCACGCGGTAGGTCTTCAGGAGCTGGCCGGTAATAGAGTAGATGTGGAAAGTGGCGTCGTTGTCGCCAGCTACCATTGCTATGGTTCCCTTGCCTCCATAAACCGTGGTCTCGTCGCTCGACACTTGCTCGATGCGTGGCGATGCAAGCATTGTAACACTCACCGAACCAACGGCAAGCGCAACGCAAAGAGTCAATATGTAAAGCAAACGTTTCATTTCAACTTGCAAAGTTATGGTGTTTTTTATAAAAAAGCAACTTATGAGGCAATTTTTTTGAAAAAATTCGTTATAAATTACTTTTTGCCTTTTTTCTTTGACAAGAAAAATCCTTTAAAGTTTAAAAAGGATTACGGTACAAATCCACAAAAAAGCACTGAAGACTCGCCTCGGTCATGCTCCTCCCACCGAAAATGGTGGAGTCACGCTACGCGTGAGAAATCATTCAAATCTAACTAATTAATTGGCTTTAAACCAGTAAATTAGACGGTTTGGTTTGTGATAATATGTTAGATTTGTGCGCGTTGTTTTGTGGTTGCAGTTTCTTTACCGAGGCGAAGGCTGGTTTTTAGGCTTATTGAGCTTGGAATAATTTGAGCAACGCCTTGGCGAGCAACTCTCCCTGAAGGTGGTAACCTTTTTCTTTGAGATGCAGCCTGTCGCTCTGCATGTAGCCTGCATCGAGCCACTTGGCCGAGGCACCGGCTCCACCCCCCACAGTGTAGAAATCCCACACTGCAACATTGTGGGTTTTGCCATAGTTCACAATGATGTCCCTCACAGCGGCGATGCCGCTCTGGATGGTGTGCCCTCCATTGTGCTTCTTCTGTGTTTCTAAAGGTGTGGTGAGCAGGATTTTGGCATTGGGATTGGCGGCTTTTATTGCCGTTACCAGCCTGTCGATATTGGTGCTTAGGTTGGTGTATCGACCGTAGGCTTCGTTGGTGCCGAGTGATATAATGACCAATTGTGGGTCAAGATCCTTGAGCTGGAGACCAAAGTTGTCGATGTTGTTGTAGCTCGTGTAGGTGGCACCGTTGTTGCCGATGCAGTCCACTACAACACCATGCTTGCTGTTGAGCAGGCGCATGCCATAGAAGAAACCGTAGCCGTTGAGTTGCAGCCGGGCGGTGTCGGTTAGCGATGAGAGCACATAGCTGGTGGCATAGCTCGACAAGTCGACCGCCTTGAGCTGGCGTCCTTGCTGCGACACATCAAAGTGGTCGCCAGGGCTGTGAAACAAGACGATGCGGTAGAACTGATCGTTGGCGTGCAAGGTCTTGATGCTCAGGGTGGTGCTGCCGCCGTTGAATTTCACGTGTACTCCCGTCATGCCCTTGATGGGAGTTTTCCCTTGTGAGATGAGCTTCCCAGCGGTCGAAATGCTTGAGGAGGAGCGCATGGAAAAGTCGGAAGGTTGGTTGGTGCCTGCCAACGACAAGGGACACACAAGCCCTCGCCCGCCATTGCCATAATGAGCCTGAAGCAGCCTTCTCACCTCGTCGCTCACGATGCCTGGCTGCAGGTGTGAGTCACCAATGTGCACAATGGTGAACTTGCTGTTGGAGCGGTATTGGTTGTCGATGTTGTCGCACAGAGCGCTCCAATCGTCACCGTTGAGCATTATCACGTTGGCACTATTGTTGATGCATGTGGGCTGTGCTTGCGAGATGTGGAAACACATCATAGCTATCAGCAGAGTTATGGTCAAAGTCGATTTCACGGTGCAAAGTTAGGTGTTTTTTAGCAAAAACCGCCTTCGACAGAGAACATTTTACAATAGAAGAAATAGAAGAAAGAGTCTATATTTTCCGAAAAATAAAAAATAATCACACTCATTTTGTGAAAATAAAAAAATTCTGCTTAAATTTGCGCCACTAAAAAACAATAAACACAAGATAGACTATGAAAGCTAATTTGTTTAACGAGGTTGAAGAGACCGTCGAACCCCTTGACGAGCACAAAATGGCCGTGGCCGAAGAGAAGCCCGAGAAGATTGACGCACCCAAACCCTCTTACTATATTGTGAATTATAAAACTCTGGCAGTGCCTTCACTCATTGCGTTGGCAATATTTGTTGTGTGGGCGCTTGCTACGTGGCTGATATAACTCGCTGTTAAATAGCTTGGTGCGGGAAAGGTGAGGATTTTTTTTGAAAAAAACAAGAAAAAACTATTGCCATTTCAAAAAAAGTGCTTAACTTTGCAACCGCAAAACAAAAAATGATGGCTCCTTAGCTCAATTGAATAGAGCATCTGACTACGGATCAGAAGGTTGCAGGTTTGAATCCTGCAGGAGTCACAACAAAGCCGAGGACCAATAGCCACAAAAGCTGTTGGTCCTCATTTTTTTTGAAAAATGATACTGAAATGAAAGCGATACACAAAACACTGATTGTCATGATGGTTATGTTGCTGGGCAGTGCCAGCACAAGCGCGCAGTACTATTCAAGCCGCAAGCATGACCAGGGACGTGATACCGTCAAGGTTTATAATAGCTGGCATTCGATTTTCTACTCTTCGCCCGATACCATGGCGATAAATCCCAACATTGAGGTCTACTCACCGTTCAAAATCAAGTTCAAACCAACCGAGAAAGACAACAAGCGCCTCAAGAAGATGATTGAGAAGGAGAGTATTGCTCTGTCGATAGGCGACTCGGTGTGGATGATCAACAGCCGATATATCAAAGAAAAGTTTAAAGGAGGATACAATGATATTTTTGAGGAGTATGTACCTCTCTATTTCAACGATAAGATAGCATTTGTCCAGTTCATCATCACCGAAATCAGCTACCTTCCTTACGAGATTGACAATTTCTACGGCTTGTATGCCGGTGTTGGACGCGATGGTATATTTTACGCCTGGGATTATGGATATGTAGCGGTTCCACACTTTGTCATCGACTTTGATAGAAATGAGGTGTTTCTCGTTGACCGTGACTACCTCCTCTACCTGTTGGAGCGTTATCCCGACATGAAACGACGCTTCGAGATGATGCAAGACCAGAATGAGTTTTACATGATCAACGAGTTCTTCTGGGATTATGTGGAGCGACTGGGCGAGGATCCCTACGCACCCTATATTACGCTGCCATAACGCGAGGCGGCTGTACTCTCCCACGCCAAAATTGTGGTTTAGTGCGCTCCCTCAGCTATCGACACACACAAAGGATTCGGTCATACTCCCCACGCCGAGGGTGAGCCAGGATTGTGGTTTAGTGCGCTTCGCGCAGAAATCTAACAAATCATCATAAATTAAACGTTTGATTTACTTTTCAAAAAGGCGTTGTGGCGCATCTTCGAAGCGCATTCATAAAGCATTGTCTATCACCCAGCTGCGAGCATCTTCGATGCTCTTGCATGGTGTTAATCATATTGCGCCTCTTCGAGGCTTTTGACCTCTTTCGAGGTCGTTTTCCGAGTTGTGAAGAAGGTGTGTCAAGATTCTGGTTTAGTGCGCTTCGCGCAGAAATCTAACAAATCATCATAAATTAAATATTTGTTGGATTTGGAGAAATTTGAATAATTTCTCACGCAAGCGTGACTTCTCTATTTTGACACAGCCCCATGAAATCAGTTTGATAAACAACAGCCTTATTCGGTCATACTCCCCCCTGCCCCCTCTATCTTAGAGGGGGAGCTACTGCATCTATTTATTGTGTGTTGTTTTGAATGGTTTCTCTATAACTCATTGGTGTAGAGCATGCGGGCTTGAGGCATTTTGTCAAACATCTCGTTGGCAGTGTTTCGGTCGGTTGCGCTCCACATCGCAAAGGGCAGGTTGCAAGTTTTGATGAACCAGCGTGTGGCACGGTGCTCGTTGTAGTGGGCTCGTCCCAATGCCACCATGTCGATGCGCGGCTCGTCGCTGCAGAACAAGTGCTTGATGTCCTGCCATATCACACCTGCCGGCGAGATGGCTTCCTCGCTGAGCATCGCCTGCTTGAAGCCAGCACGCGTTACCTCTTTGTAGCGTTCAATCGAGAAACACTCCACCACCATGCGTTTTTTGAGCTTCGGGAAGAACCGTTCAAGTATGGCAGGGTCATCGGTCTTGTCGACGACAAATGTGAGGTTGGGGTGGGCGAGTAAAATCTCGTTGATTTCTCGCCAGGTGAGCGGAGTATAGGTCTTGCCGTTCTTGCCGCGCAGTCGAGCGGCGGTGAACTCGCTCATGTGTGGTGGGTCGCACGAGTAGATGGTGTCAATCATGTCGTCGCTCGAGTGGAAGGCTAACGGCTCGCCCTCGGGCGAGATGACGATGTCGAGTTCGATGAATGTCACACCGCGGGCTATGGCATGCTCAACGGCCTCACGGCTGTTGGTATAGGTCAGAGAGTCGATATTGCCTCCGGCGTGAGCTATGACAGTGCGTTCAGGAACCGCCGGCTCATTGTTGCGCACATAGAGCAGCAACGCCACTCCAAGCGTCACCACCACTGCCAATGTGTATAAAACAATCTTTTTCAAACTAAGAAGTTAATAAATTGGGGTTACACGACGTAACCCCAATATATTATTGTTAATGTGTATCAAAAGCAGTGTGTCAAATCTAAAAACTTAACACTTACTACTTAAATCAGTCTTCCTTGATTTCCCATCCAAGTGCCGAAGCGCCGAGCACGGCTGCATCGCTCTCCTTGAGCTCGCTGATGAGAATCTTCACCTTGCCCTTGAACACCTTCATGATGTTCTTGTCGAACGCCTCGCGGATGGGGTTCATGATGTAGTCACCGCTCTTGGTGAGTCCTCCAAATATCACGAATGCCTCGGGGCTCGAGAAGGTCACGAAGTCGGCAAGTGCCTCGCCAAGGATTGTTCCTGTGTAGTTGAAGATGTCGATGGCCAGTTTGTCGCCCTTGACAGCGCAGTCATACACGTCCTTCGATGTGATGGAGTCGATGTCGTAATCCCTGAGCAGAGATTCATCGGTGCGTATTTCAAGGAACTCACGCGCTGTGCGTGCCACACCAGTAGCTGAGCAGTAAGCCTCGAGGCAGCCAGTACGTCCGCATCCGCACACGCGTCCATTGTTTCTCTTCATAATGACGTGCCCGAGCTCTCCGGCAAATCCGTCGTGACCGTACACCATCTGGCCGTTCACTACAATTCCACTTCCAACTCCAGTTCCCAGAGTGATCATGATGAAATCTTTCAGACCTCTTGCTGCACCATAAGTCATCTCGCCTATGGCGGCTGCATTGGCGTCGTTGGTGATTACGCAAGGAATTCCAAACTTGTCGCTGACGAGCTTAGCCAGTGGAATTGGTGTGGGCCAAGGCAGATTCACACCGTCTTCTATTACACCGGTGAAGTAGTTGGCGTTAGGCGCTCCAATGCCAATGCCGTTGATTTTCCCCTCTGCATCGTTGGCTACAATGATTCGTGAAATCTCGGTGTGTAGCTCGTTGATGTAGTCTTCGATTTTAGAATGAGTGCCAGTCTTGATAGAACTGCTTGCGATTACTGTACCACGAGCATCAACAATGCCAAAGGCGGTGTTGGTGCCACCCATGTCTATACCAATTACATAAGGTTTTGCCATAATGTTTATAGATTTAATAAGTTAAAGTATTTTTTTGTTTTTGCGTCTCGCTGGAAAGTTGTCAACAAAGATAGTGATTTTTTCCAAAAAATGTGCATGTGATGCCCATTTTTTTAGAAATTCATCGACAAGCGCACGTTGAACTGGCGGCGTGTGAGGTAATTGGGCACGGCATATTGAATCCTGTTCACATCGGTAACCCAATAGTAGCTGCTCACGTTGCTGATGTCGAGCAAGTTGAACACATCGAGCCCGAGCCAGATGCTCTTGAAGTGGCTGAAGAATCCCGATGACGGCTTGTGATCCTCACCCAAAAGCATGTAGGAAAGGCCCACGTCGACACGCTTGTAGGCGGGCTGGCGGAAGTAGCCTTGGTCGCGTGTGCGCAATGGGGCAGTTGTGGGCAGGCCGTCGCTGATGATGCCTTTGAGACTGAACTTGATGCGGGGGAATTTGGGGAAATAGTCGGTGAAGAAGATTGCCAAGCTATACCGCTGGTCGGTTGGAAGAGGCACTTTCACTCCGTTCAGCTCCTCCTGGGTCTTCATGAGCGAGAAGCTTATCCAGGAATCGGTGCCTTCTACAAATTGTCCGAAGATTTTGAAGTCGATACCCGCGATGTAACCTTTAGAGGAGTTGATGCCACTATAGTTCATCTTCAGGTTGTCGACCTCGTAGGGAATCAAGTTGCTCAGGTTCTTGTAATAAACCTCGGCGGTTACTTTGAATGGGCGGTTAAGGGCTCGGAAAGAGTAGTCACCACCCAATATCACATGGATGCTGCGCTGCGACTTGATGTCACGGTTCAGTGTTATGACCGAGTTGCCGTTGTCGTCTATCGTCTGGATGCGATATTCCTTGTAGAAGGGAGACTGGTAGTACAAACCTCCTGCAAGCCTGAAGGCAAAATTGCTGTTTCGCTCAGGAACATAGCCAATGCTGAAACGTGGCGATATGAGCGACTCCTTGTTGAAGTCCCAGTAGCTATAGCGCACACCCACGTTGAAGGTAAACACTCCGGCTCCGGTGTAGGAACGGTAGGTGTCTTGGATGAAAGCCGAGAAGCGATTGGTGCTCAGGTCGTTGTTGGACGACATGTTGTAAATTACATTCACCTCGTCGGGGATGTGTGGCAGGGAGTAACCTGCCGAGTCGCGCCATTGCCATTCTCGCGAACGCTCGAAGAAGACATCGTGGCGCAGCTGGATTCCGTAACTGATATTGTTCTTGTTGAGGCTGATGTTTCCCTTTAGAGATGCACTGTAGACGTTGACTTTGAGACGGTTGCGGGCGTGCTCGTGATATTTGCCCACACCCAATTCTCCACCTACTCCTTCCTCGCCGCTGGTGCCTGCCTGGTCAAGCCAGTACTCGCCGTGGATGTCGTAGGTCACAAGTTCATCGGTACGGTAGGCCGAGCCTGTGAGCGTGAGGTCGGTACCCTTGTCGTTGAAACGGTAGTTGAACTGAATAGCTCCAAAATAAGTGTGGAACTTGTCTTTCTCCTGACCGTCGAAGTAAACAAGGAAAGATTTGGCATTGGTCGATGTGCCAAAGCTTGTCTCACGGTTGGCGGGAGTGAAGCGGTAGTCGTTGAGCGAAACGTTGCCAAGCAGCGATACCTTGAAGCGGGTGCTTGGCTTGAAAACAATATGGGTTTGGTAATCAAAGAATTGTGGGTCATATTCGCCTTTCGACTCTAATGATCCAAGCATCGACGAGTTGCGCTTGTAGCGCACTCCATGCATCTGTGAGAACTTGCTGGTGCTGTGACCGAGGGTCAGTGTGCCGCCCTGAAGACTGGCACTGATGCTGCCCTCGAAAGACTGTGGCTCCTTGTAGGTAATGTCAAGGACACTCGACATCTTGTCGCTGTATTCGGCATTGAAGCCACCAGTCGAGAAGTTGACCTTTTGAACCATGTCGCCGTTGATGATACTAAGTCCCTCCTGCTGGCCATTGGTGACCAGTTGAGGGCGATAGACCTCGATGCCGTTGATATAGACACTGTTCTCGTCGTAGGTTCCGCCACGCACCATGTACTGGGCACTCATCTCGTTCTTGCTGCTGACTCCGGCCTGTGTCGTTAGGACATTCTCCACCGCGTTGCCACTGGCACTGGGTGCCATTCGTGCCGCCTCGACATCGATGTCCTGCATGGTGTTGGTCTGCTTCTTGTACTCAGTAATCTGCACCTCCTCAAGCTCTATAGTCTGCTTGTAGAGCTTGGGGTTGATGGTGACAGTGCCCGTTGGCTTTATCAGCTGGCGCTTGACTTCGCTATAGCCTATACACGAGAACACGACCATGATGGTGTCTCTGGCGGGTACCGAAAGCTCGTATTTCCCGTCAAGGTCGGTGTTCACGCCAAGCATAGTGCCCTCAATGCGAACAGCGGCAAACTCCACCGGGTTGTCCTCATCGTCAACGACCCTGCCGGTGATTTTTACCTGACCGTTAATCGTCATCGCTGTTGACACAAGCACCAGCAACAACGCTATATTGCTTATAATTCTTCTCATTGTAATATTAATAACGAGAAAAAGCGATGATTAGTATTTTTTGAGCCTCGCAATAACAATCACAAATCAAAAATGACCGAAAAAGAACCGTCCCTTTTCGGTCAAAATAACCATCTCAAGCAAAAAATGACCGAAAAAGAACCGTCCCTTTTCGGTCATTTTTCGGTCAAAAAAGGAGAAAGTGGACTCGTGTTGAGCCCACTTTCTTTGTGTTTTTTTTATGGTGAATTGATTATAAAGATAATCAAGTTGAGCTTATTCTTTTTCTCACTTAATCACAACTTTCTTGCCGCCATTGATGTAGATGCCGGGAACGCTTGGCTTTCCGTTGAACTTCACGCCCTGGAGGTTGTACCAGGTGTTGTCCTGCACGTCGGTGGCAATAGTCTCGATAGCATTTGGCTCGGCTTCTGTAACTCTCAAGGCATAAGAAGCGGCCTTGTCAAGCTGACTTGGAAGAATCTCAAAGTTATAGGTTCCGGCATTTTCAATGCGGAAGTTTGAGCCATCAATTAGACGTATTGGAGTATCCAGCAAGTCGTTGTTGATAAGGAAGTAGCCAACACCATTGGCGTCCTCGCCACCAAGCCATGTCCAGTCGTCGCCATTAGGAACGATAATCTTGAACTCATCGTTAGCCATTAATTCTACACCATTTGCGGTGAGAATGCCGTCAATATCCTCAAATGCTATGCGGCCGCCTTCGGCAGTTTGATTCCAGCCGTTGAATGTGCCCACGAGGTAAGCCTCGGTGATATCATCGTTAGGCTCCTCACCTGGAATAGTGAGCTCATAGGTCTTGAAGAAGTTGCCAGGGAAGTACTGATAGATGAGAACCTTGTTTTCGTTAACAAGCTCGGCGTTGAGCCAGTTGCACTGGAAACCATTGGTAACGAAGCCAGCAACCTCAGGAACAACAGCGATGGGTGCCTCGGCGTTCTTCTCGGCGATAGCCCAAGCGTTGCCATAGTTAGGAAGAGTGGTGTAGATAACCAGGTCTTTGCCAGCGAAGGTGAATGGGAAGCAGCCGTTGGTAGCGCCCTTGTTGGGAAGGGTGAAAGTAGTGCCAATGAAGCCGTCCTCAGTGTCGTTCATAACCAGGTCAACGGGCTGTGCGTTGCGTGTCCAGAGCATGTAGTGCTTGGTGCCGTCGGCAGCAACGTATGGGTTAACTACGGTAGAGCTGGTGGGAGACAGAGTAGCGCCCTCAATAGGGAACAAAGCGATGTGGTCGGCATCAACTTCGCCACCGATGAAAGGCACCTTGAGGATGCCGGTAGACTTGGCAGTAACGATCCACAGGATACCGCCCTCGTCCTCGTCCATGACGTTGCCTTCAATGAAGCTGAAGAAGTCGCAACGACCATTTTCGGCCTCAAAATCGGCGAAGATGTTGGCCTCAACATCAATGGGGTCGCCACCGCCAGCGGGGAAGATTTTCATAATTACAGTGTCGGCCATGAAGTTTCCGGGCCAGCTGTTGTCGACGCGAGCGATGATGTTGCCAGCATCGTCGCGAGTCACTGCAGGCCAAGAAGCGGTAGCACCAGTCTCGAGAGTGTTCTCAAGGGCACCATCTTCGGGATTGTAGAAGTTGATTTGGCCAAGCACCTTGTCCATAACGATGAACTTGCCAGCCATACCGAAGCCTTGACGGTTGTTCGAGCGGTCGGCAGGAACATTGGTGGTGCTTGTCACCTCGGTGAGCGTAAACTCTTGTGCGCTCATTGTCAGTGCAGCAAAGAAAGCTGCGAGAAGTAGAAATTTCTTCATAATAAATTGGGTTAAGTTAATAATAAATAAAGTATCTCGTTATTTGCTTTTCTGTTAGAAAAAGTGATAAATCGACTCACAAAAATAACTTTTTTAAATAATATGACAAAATAAAGGCAATATTTTTTACAAAAAACAACCAATAATGGTAATGGCTTACAAAAAAATGCCTGGCATGCGTGCCAGGCATTTTTCGATAAGTATGAAGAATTTCTTACTTCACTAATTTAGTGGTAACCTTGCTGCCATCGGTCATCTCCTTAACAACAATGTTAACACCCTGGAATGGAGTAGCGCTCTCGATACCCTGGAGGTTGTAGTAGCGTACGTTCTTCACGTTGCCAATGGTCAGATTCTCGATGCCAGTGAAGCTCTCGCCATTGATGGTGAGAGTCATGTTCTCAAGGTCAACAGTGAGAGTGTAAACACCCTCCTCTACCTGGAATGCCTTGCCACCATCAAAAGTGAGAGCCAGAGGCATGTTCATCATGTCCTTGTAGAAGCGGAAGTCACCATTGGGATTGTCCTCGGTTGCCTCCGAAACGGCGCCGAAGCGGTAAGGTGCAAGACCGTCCCAGTCGTCGGCAGCTTCCATCAACTTAGTTGCGAAGCTGAAGAAGCAGTACTTGTTGTCGCCAATGGGGTCAACTAATTTAGTTGGATTGTGGAGAGTAACTTCCTTAGTGAAGATGACACCGTCCTCGGTATCCATCTCAACGCCTACGTTTGTTGCCCAGCCGTTGCCATCAACCTCACCAATGATGTAAACCTTTGGCTGCTGTGGAACCTCGTTAAGGTTAGCTGTGATTACAGCATTTTCGGGATCAGAAGGATCGAATGTTACCGAGAGAGTGTAAACACCGGCATTCTCAACAGGAACTACATAGTTGTTGTAGTCTTTAGTGCTTGCTGGCCAGCAAACATCCCAGCTGTGGTCTTGAACTATCTTGAACTCGATATTACCAGCCTCAAGCTCAGTCTCAGCACTTGTCCACTCATAGAGACCAGTCTCCTCGTTGAGAGTCATCTCAGGTGCAGCTACTGCATCCCAATCGTTCTCCATGCCAAACAGAGCTGCAGGAGCGCCGCAAACTGCATAGGTGTGCTCTTCTCCACCAGGGATGGTCAGCTCATAGGTCTTGAAGTAGTTGCCAGGGAAGTACTGATAGATGATGGCTTTGTGCTGGTTAACAAGCTCAGCGTTGAGCCAGTTGCACTGGAATCCGTTGGTTACAAATCCAGGAATCTCGGGAATCACTGCGATGGGTTCCTCGGCGTTCTTCTCGGCGATAGCCCAAGCGTTGCCATAGTTAGGCAGTGTGGTGTAGATAACGAGGTCTTTGCCACCGAAGGTGAATGGGAAGCAGCCGTTGGTAGCGCCCTTGTTGGGAAGGGTGAAAGTAGTGCCAATGAAGCCGTCCTCAGTGTCGTTCATAACCAGGTCAACGGGCTGTGCGTTGCGTGTCCAGAGCATGTAGTGCTTGGTGCCGTCGGCAGCAACGTATGGGTTAACTACGGTAGAGCTGGTGGGAGACAGAGTAGCGCCCTCAATAGGGAACAAAGCGATGTGGTCGGCATCAACTTCGCCACCGATGAAAGGCACCTTGAGGATGCCGGTAGACTTGGCAGTAACGATCCACAGGATACCGCCCTCGTCCTCGTCCATGACGTTGCCTTCAATGAAGCTGAAGAAGTCGCAACGACCATTTTCGGCCTCAAAGTCGGCGAAGATGTTGCACTCAACATCAATGGGATCACCACCGTCAACGGGGAAGATTTTCAGGACAGTGGTGTCGGCCATGAAGTTGCCTGGCCAGCTGTTGTCAACGCGAGCGATGATGTTGCCTGCATCGTCACGAGTCACTGCGGGCCAAGAAGCGGTAGCACCAGTCTCGAGAGTGTTCTCAAGAGTGCCATCTTCGGGATTGTAGAAGTTGATCTGGCCAAGGACCTTGTCCATAACGATGAACTGCCCGTTCATTCCAAAGCCTTGACGGTTGTTCGAGCGGTCGGCAGGCACGTTGGGAGTGCTTGTCAGCTCAGTGAGCGTAAATTCCTGTGCGCTCATCGTCAATGCAGCAAAAAACGCTGCGAGAAGTAATAATTTTTTCATGATTTGATAAAAATTTGGTTAATAAATAACGTTATTTAAATCGCGGATTGAATATCTATTTTATGGTTAGTTGACGAGCTTTTAATTCAACTCACAAAAATAAAATATATTTATGAATTATCAAAATTTTTGGCAAAAAAATTATAAAAACCAACAAAAAAAGGACAGGGGTGGTGCTATCTAAAAAGATAGGAAGTGACGCTCTGTTTGCCCAAGTAGAATGCTTTGGCTTTAATTAAAGTGCACTTGCTGTCGACAGCGACGGGTCCAGTCCAGAGTGGCGATAAGGTGGTTGGCTCGCTGCCATCAAGAGTGTATCGAACTTCGGCTTGCGGGTACTGTGCGTTGGCAAGCAACATGCCGTCCTTGACGATGATTCCCGGTTGTGCAACATGGAAATCGTAGCCTCGCTTGTTGAGCATGGGGAGTTCCCACGCGCCAATGTTCAAGTTGTATTGTGCTCGAGCCATAGCCATGGCCTCATCATCGTGTGCCCACGATGGCGAAGCGTTCCATCCTCGCTCGGCGACGCCGAAAATCTTGGGAATGAGTAACCGTTCCACTTCGTTGAAGTTCCTCAAGGTTTCTCCCCAGAGCTGTGCCTGAACGCCAATGATGTTGTCGCGGCGTGAGAGTGGTGTCTTGCCTTGGGCGTTGTCGCCGTAGAGGTTCCACGGCTGAGCTTTCCAAGAGTCAA
Organism: uncultured Prevotellaceae bacterium; assembly: GCA_947167995.1. Lineage (GTDB taxonomy): Bacteria > Bacteroidota > Bacteroidia > Bacteroidales > Muribaculaceae > Sodaliphilus. Next base: position 15,908 of record CAMVKS010000015.1, on the reverse strand, counting down.
ACTCATTGACCGAGCCACCCCAGTGCAGTCCCTGTTCATACTGGTGCATGCTGTAGCCCATGTCCATATAGAAGTTGTCCACATTAGACAGAATGGTGGGGTAGCCAGCGTTGGCAATCGTGTAAGGCACCTCGATGCGGCTGCCAATGGTGCTCCAGGCGTTGACTCCAGCAAAGCGTGGTGCCACGCGCTGGTTGAAATCGTCGCTGTGGTTCAGAGCCACTTCCTGCCAGCCTTCAATCTTGATTCCTCGCTTGATGAGCAGTTGCGACACACGGTCAATGTAGTGCTCCATCATGGCGTGGGTGTCTTTCATCTTCATTTTAGCCATGAGAGCTTTCACGGCGGGGCTGTTGTCCCAGCAATGGCTTGCCACCTCGTCGCCTCCCAAGTGCACGATGTCGAGGTTGAGACCTGCAGCGCGATACATCTTCTCGAGTTCTCCAACCACCTTGCCTAAGAAACGATAGGTGCCTTCGATGGCAGGATTCAGCACGTTGTTGGCGTAGGCCTGTGTGGATTTATAACCTCCAGTGTCGTTAGGGTCCCACAGCATGTATTCTTGTGCTTTTTTGAGACTGTTGGGAGCCAACTGGTTGTATCGATACCTCATGGCAACGATAGCGGCGCGTGAGTGTCCCGGCGTGTCAATCTCGGGGATTATCTTGATGCCGAGTGCGTTGGCATATCGCAACAGGTCGATGAACTGATCGCGAGTGAGGTGGCCGTTGGCACTCTGACTCAGGTCGTCAGGGTCGCCGTTGCCGTCGAATATCTGCGCCAAGAAACCATCTTCAAGTTCATTGAGCGTGCATCCTCGCCGTGATGCCACTTGTGTGAGTTCGGGTAGTCCTGGAATCTCTAAACGCCAGGCCTCGTCGTCGGCGAAGTGGAACTGGACGGTGTTGATTTTATAAAGTGCCAGTAGGTCGAAGAGCTTTTTCAACTCGTCAACACCGTAGAAGTTGCGGGCTATGTCGACCATGAATCCACGGTAGGAGAAGTCGGGCTCGTCAATTATTCTCCCTAAAGGTAGTGTGTTGCGCTTGGTGTGTGCGAGTGCTGCTACGAGGGTCTTGGCACCGTTGAGCACAGCGATGTCGTTGGCACCGGTTATCACTATGCACGAGTCGGTGATTTCCAACTCATAATGCTCGGCGTTGGCGCTTAGCTTGTTGTCAAGTCTTGCCTCGATCACAAAAGGACATTCTCCCATCACATGAATGCCATAGACCTGGAGGTTTTTCACCAAGAAATCTTTGACTCTGCCAAAGTCCATTTTGCGGCTTTTGAAAAAAGAAGGGGCTTTGAAAGAGACAAGATAGGGGAGACGCACACTGTTGCCATTCTCGTCGAGGTAGACCATTTTGGGTGCGGGAAGAATGTCAAATGCGTTGGTGCTGGCTTGCCCTTTGTTGACGAGCTCGTTGAAGGCATAGACCTTGGCTCCATCGGGGTAGTCGGTGGTGGCGCTCCACTGTCCCGGCTCTTTGAGCTCGCTGCGCTCTATCTTGACTGCGATGGGGTGATGTGTGTCGCCATCGAGCACCACATGGCCGCCATTGGGGGCATACCACAGGTTTACAAATTTTCCCTTCATCATCAACTCAACAACAATCGAATCGCCGGATGCTAATGTGGCATAACGCTCGTTGGGCTTAACGAGGTAATAGGTGGTGGAAATCTCCTCTACATCAACGGGACATGATGGGGTGAGCTCAAGTTGCCGAGAAAACTGGTTGAAGAAAAACATCCAGTTGTTCTCAAGTGGTGTGCCGCTCACGTTCTTGATGACAAATTTGGAACTATAGTAACCTGGCTTGGCGTCGTTCTTGCCCATGTCCCATCGCACGCTGATGGGTGACTGAGCGCAAATTGTCGATGTTGCTGTGAGTAGCATTGCTGCCGTGATTAGCAGGACTTTGATGTTTGGAATTTTCATGGTTTTTGAACTTTGTTGTTATTGATGATTTCCTCAAGTAGGTTGCCGCAGGAGTCTTCGAGAAGGTCAAGAGCGAGTTCAAAGCCTTCGGCTCCCTCGTAATATGGGTCGGGGACGTAGTCGTAGTGGGCACGTAGCTTCACAATGTAGTCTCCCATCATCACAATCTTGCGCTGCTGCTCGGGCGAGGCGGCTATCTGCATGAGAGTGCGGCGGTTGCTCTCGTCCATGGCCACGATGATGTCGAAGTGGACGAAATCGTCGCTCCCGATGGGGCGGGCGCGATGGGTCAGGTTATAGCCACGTCGGCTCGCATGGCGGCGCATGCGTGGGTCGGGAAGCTGGCCGTGGTGACCGTTGTAGGTCCCTGCCGAGTCAATCTCAAAAAGATGAGCTAAACCACGCTCCTCGACAAGTCTCAGCATCACACCCTCGGCCGCCGGAGACCGACAGATGTTTCCCAGGCACACAAAGAGAATCTTTATCTTTTTCATGTGGCAAAAATACAATTTATTTCACAAATCACCAAAAACGCAAGAAAACGTGATGTCCTTGCGATGTGAAGAGCAAAAATATTTCTCACATGCTTGAATCTTTAGGTGTGAATTTTATTAATTATGCATTTGAATTGTGCATTATTAATTATTTTATCTATCTTTGCAGTCGATTTTGAAAATCTTATTGTAATTACAATGAAAATAATTAGTAAAGTCGACGAGCTGAAGAAGCAGGTCGAGAAGTTTCATGGCGAGGGCAAAACCATTGGTCTTGTGCCCACTATGGGTGCCTTGCATGCTGGCCATCGCTCGCTTGTGGAACGAGCAAGAAAAGAAAACGATGTGGTGGTGGTGAGCGTGTTTCTCAACCCCACTCAATTTAATAACAAAGAAGACTTGCGCACCTATCCCCGCACAGCCGAGGCCGATGCTGCGATGCTCGAGAGCTGTGGTGTGGACATTGCTTTCATGCCCACCGTTGAGGAGATTTATCCCGAGCCCGACACACGAGTGTTCAATCTTGGCCCAGTGGCCGAAGTGATGGAGGGAGCCATGCGTCCAGGTCATTTCAACGGTGTGTGCCAGATTGTGAGCAAGCTATTCATGATGGTGGAGCCCACGCGCGCCTACTTTGGCGAGAAGGACTTCCAGCAGATTGCTGTGATACGCGCCATGATCAAGCAGTTGGGGTTCAATCTCGATATTGTGACCTGCCCTTGTGTGCGTGAAGATGATGGATTGGCAAAGAGCAGTCGCAACGTGCGCCTCACACCGCTGGTGCGCAAAATAGCTCCCAACATCTACCGTGTGTTGCGCGACAGCCTGGGCTTTGCCGAGGACCACACCGTGGAGCAGACGCACGACTGGGTGGTGGCCACTCTCAACGCCTATCCCGAGATGGAGGTTGAATATTTCTCGATTTGCGACGGTATCACGCTGCAGCCGGTAAACGCTTGGGATGAAAGCGATTATATTGTTGGGTGCATCACTGTCTATTGCGGTGACGTGCGTGAAATCGACAATATCACCTACAAGAAGATTGAAGAAAAATAATGTGGCATAATTTTTGCAAAAATCGTTGATGAGTTACACATTATTAATCATAAATAATTTTGCACCATGTTAATTCAAGTTGTAAAATCCAAGATTCATCGTGTCACCGTTACTGGTGCCAATCTCGATTACATTGGCAGTATCACCATTGATCAAGATTTGATGGACGCTGCAGGAATCATGGAGGGCGAGCGCGTGTTTATCGTCGACAACAACAATGGCGAGCGCCTCGACACCTATGTCATCCCGGGCGAGCGTGGCAAGGGCGAAGTGTGCCTCAACGGAGCTGCGGCACGCAAGGTTCAGCCAGGCGACATCGTGATAATAATGTCCTATGCACTGATGACCCCCGACGAGGCTCGTGGATTCAAGCCCAAGGTGGTGTTCCCCGACACAACCACCAACAAGCTGATTTGAAAAACAATTTATCAACCCCTAAAACAGGACACTTAAAACTTAATATATTTTTATGTTTGAAAATCTGAGTGAAAGACTTGAACGAGCGTTCAAGGTTCTGAAAGGCGAGGGCAAAATCACCGAGATAAACGTTGCCGAGACCCTCAAGGAAGTGCGCCGCACTCTCATCGAGGCCGATGTCAACTACAAGGTGGCTAAGTCCTTCACCGACACTGTGAAGCAAAAAGCGATAGGTCAAAACGTAATCAACTCCCTCAAACCTAAGGAGTTGATGATCAAAATAGTTCACGATGAGCTCACCCTGCTCATGGGAGGCGAGCAGGCTCCGTTCAACATCGAGGGGCATCCTGCCGTCATCCTCATGTCGGGTCTGCAAGGTTCTGGTAAAACCACGTTCTCGGGCAAGCTTGCCAACCGTCTCATCAAGCGTGACCCGTTGCTCGTGGCATGCGACGTTTACCGTCCGGCAGCCATCGAGCAGCTCAAGGTGCTTGGTGAGCAGATTGGTGTGCCCGTCTACAGTGAGCCAGGAAACCAGAATCCTGTAGAGATAGCACAGCATGCTATCGCCGAGGCCAAGGCCAAGGGCTATGGCGTGGTAATTGTCGATACTGCAGGTCGCCTTGCCGTCGATGAGCAGATGATGCAGGAAATCAAGGCGATAAAAGATGCTATCCAGCCCAACGAGACCCTCTTTGTCGTCGACTCGATGACCGGCCAGGATGCAGTGAACACTGCCAAGGCTTTCAACGACCGTCTTGACTTCGACGGCGTTGTCCTCACCAAGCTCGACGGTGACACACGTGGTGGTGCCGCACTCTCAATTCGCACTGTGGTCAACAAGCCCATCAAGTGGGTGGGTACTGGCGAGAAGATGGAAGCCATCGACCCATTCCGCCCTGCTGGTATGGCCGACCGCATCCTCAACATGGGCGACATCGTGTCGCTCGTCGACCGCATGCAGCAGCAGTATGACGAGGAGCAGGCTCGAGAGTTGCAGAAGAAGATTGCAAAGAACAAGTTCGACTTCAACGACTTCCTCTCGCAAATCTCGAAAATCAAGAAGATGGGTAATCTCAAGGATCTCGCCTCGATGATTCCTGGTGTGGGAAAGGCCATCAAGGATGTGGACATCAGCGACGACGCTTTCAAAGGCATCGAGGCTATCATACACTCGATGACACCCTACGAGCGCGAGCACCCCGAGGTTATCAACGGCAGCCGTCGCCAGCGCATCGCGCGAGGCAGTGGCACCAACATTCAGGAGGTGAACCGACTGCTCACGCAGTTTGAACAGACACGCAAGGCCATGCACAAGGTGTCTAACATGAGCCCCAAGCAGCTCATGCGCGCAGGTCGCCGCCGTTAAGCCGTTCACCTGTCCAATGATTATCTTGTAAAATATTTTGTGCTTTTTCTCGTTTTATAATAAAACGTTTTAAATATACACACACACTCATCATGAAGAAGTTTATAGCATTCACACTTGTCGCACTCCTGGCAGTTGCCTCGGCCTCGGCACAGAAAGGCCAGATGGCTGTAGGGGGCAACCTGCTGTATGGAACCGAAATCAACTCGGTGGGATTGGGAGCCAAGTTCCGTTATGGCATTCTCGACAACCTTCGTGCTGAAGCGTCGTTCAACTACTATTTCAAGAACAAGGGCTACCACATGTGGGACTTGAACGCCAACGCCCACTATCTGTTCCCCATCGCCAACAAGTTCAGTGCCTATCCTCTTGCCGGTTTTACCATTGTCAACAAAACCTATAGCGATTTTGACGATTCCATCACTCGCTTTGGGTTGAACTTGGGTGGTGGCGTGGAATATGATGTGCGTCCCAACATCGGCCTCAACGCCGAGGTCAAGTACTCTATTGTGAGCTCTATCGACCAGGCTGTGTTCAGCTTGGGAGCTGTTTACAAGTTTTAAGGTTTAGGTCTATCGTTTTCTCTTAAAACGCTGCCAAAAAGTGTAAAAAATCTTAATTGCTTGGGCAATAGGGATTTTTTGCCTACCTTTGCGGCCCGTTTCGTGAACTGATGGATGCGTGGCAACCATCGGTCGCGAAAAAATGAAGTCCTGCTTGGCAACAGCACGTCGCGTGTGGGCAAGATGCCTGAAAGACAGCCCGAAGCAGGGCGCATATTGAAGAAATTGATTAAGATATATGAAAAAGGTTTATTATCTTATTGCCACTTTGGTTTTGGTAATCATCTTTGCGTCGGCAAGCAGCAATATCTCGAGCGACAGCCGAATTGGCAATGCGGCGCCTAATTTCACCATTGGAAACAATGATGAAGTTGTCACCCTCAACCAGTTCCGCGGCAAGTATGTTTTGCTCAACATATGGTCTTCGGCCGATGCCGAGTCAAGGCTTGAAAACATGAGGTTGAACAAGATGGTCGCCGGCAGTGACAAGGTGGTTCAGATGGCGGTGAATTTCGACCGCAGCCGAGCTTTGTTCTCCGAGGTCATCACAGCCGACAGTCTCGACATCTCAGGCCAGTTTTACTGCGAAGTTCAAGATAGGGCACAGTTCCATAAAAAATGGGGAACCGACGATCAGAGCTATTGCACTTTCTTGATCAACGACAAGGGCGTTGTGGTTGCGGTGAACCCAAGCAACAAAGAACTGGCCAAAGTCGTGAGATGACACATTGCCGCCCCCGCGCCTTTTCAGGGTGCGACAGGCAATGACATCATTGTGGTTTTTTTAGAGGGAGCGTCCAAGATTGATGGGCGGTCTCTTCTTTTTTTTTCTGTGTCCTTGTAACGTGGCCCAAGAATCATAGCCCATCGGCATCAACACGCATCGGGGATGTGTTGTAAAACATAAAGATTGATGATAGAATAGTTTTTAATGCTGTTTTTTTAAGGAGTCCTTCACTTTTAACAATAAAAATTAGAATAATTAAAAAAAAAATTGTTTCTTTGCACCTTAATTAAAATGCATTAATGCCCATTGGTGTCATTGATGTGGCTTCAGCACCTGTTTGACACAGGTGAATTGACGCAAACCACAAGGGCTGTTGATGACAGATTTAGTGCTTATTGAAAACAAAACAGAATTAAACTTCTAAAGCATTAACTAACTGCTCGGTATGAGAATTTTTTTGAAAACAATTAAATAATAATTATTAACTTTTTTTCAATGCTTATGAGTCTTAAAAAACTTTTATTGCTAACGGCTGCAATATTGATGTCACTCGCGGCGACCGCTCAGGTCAAAGTGACGGGTGTCGTTATTTCGGCCGAGGACAATGAACCCGTGATTGGTGCTCATGTATCGGAAAAATCTAAACCAGGTAATGGAACTGCCACCGACATCGATGGTAAGTTCACCCTCACTGTGTCCTCTTCCAAGAGTGTCATCGTAGTGAAGTATACCGGTCTTGCCGATACCGAAGCACAAGTCACTCAGGGTGAGATGAGGATTGTTATGGCCATCGACTCGGAGACAACTCTCGACGAGGTGGTTGTGACAGGTTATCAAAACGTAGACAAGCGCCTCTTTACCGGTGCCACATCAAGCATCAAGGCCGACAAGGCCAAACTTGATGGTGTGGCCGACGTGTCGCGTGCCCTCGAGGGACGTGCAGCTGGTGTGAGTGTGCAGAACGTGTCGGGTACCTTCGGTACCGCTCCCAAAATCCGCGTGCGTGGTGCTACCTCTATCTACGGTAGCAGCAAGCCATTGTGGGTTGTCGACGGTGTGATTCTCGAGGATAACGTTGAGCTCGATGCCGACGCACTCTCGAGTGGTGACGCTACCACTCTTATCGCCAGCGCCATCGCTGGTATCAACGCCGACGATATCGAGAGCTTCCAGATCCTTAAGGACGGTTCGGCAACATCAATCTATGGTGCACGCGCCATGGCTGGTGTGATCGTCGTTACCACCAAGCAAGGACGTTCTGGACAAGCCAGCATCAACTACACCGGTGAGTTCACCTATCGCTTGAAACCCATGTACCGTGAGTTCAACATCAGTAACTCTCAGGAGCAGATGGGTATCTACAAGGAACTTGAGGCTAAGGGATGGCTGAGCTTTGCTGGTCTTGCCAACTCTTCAAGCTCAGGTGTATACGGTACCATGTACAAGCTCATGGACCAGTATGACCCAGCAACCGGTTTCGGTTTGCCAAACACCCTCGCCGCCAAGAACGCTTACCTGCGTGAGGCTGAGTTCCGTAACACCGACTGGTTTGACCTGTTGTTCAACAGCAACATTTCTCAAAACCACGCTATCTCTATTTCAGGTGGTACCGACCGCGCAAGGTTCTACACCTCGGCATCTATCATGTATGACCCAGGATGGACCAAGCAGAGTGAGGTACAGCGCTACACATTCAATGCCAACGCCAGCTATGACCTGTCAAGCACTTTGACAATCAAGTTGTTGACCAGCGATAGCTACCGCAAGCAGCGCGCTCCTGGTACTTTGAGCCAAGACGTTGACGTGGTGAACGGTGTATATAGCCGTAGTTTCGATATCAACCCTTATAGCTATGCGTTGAACACCTCTCGTGTTGCCGACCCAAATGCTACCTACACTCGTAACTATGCTGCTTTCAACATCTTCCACGAGCTTGAGCAGAACTACATCGACCTGGGTGTGACCGACCTCAAGTTCCAGGGTGAAATCAGCTGGAAACCAGTTAGAGGTCTTGAACTCCGTGGTATCGCTTCTTATCGTTACAACACAAGTACCACCAACCACTATGTAAAGGATGATTCTAACCAGGCTAACGCTTACCGCGCTGGTATCGATCCTGAGAATGCTACTATACGTGCATCTAACACCTATCTCTATACCGATCCCGATATCGAGAGTGCTCTTCCTGTAACTGTTCTTCCCAAGGGAGGTATCCTGTTCCACGACGTGAACTCGATGTCACAGTTAGACTTGCGTGCTACTGCACAATACAACAACACCTTCAACGACGTTCACATCATGAGCGTGTTTGGTGGTTATGAGCTCAGTAAGATCGACCGTCACGCCGAGAGCTTCGAGGGTTGGGGTATCGTTTATGAGAATGGTAACATTCCTTTCCTTGACAAGAACCTGTTCAAGCAGCAAGTTGAGGAGAACCACAACTACTACAGCGAGGCATGGCGTTATGGCCGCAACATGGCGTTCTTCGGAACTGCAAGCTATTCTTACGATGCTCGCTACATGATCAACGGTACCATCCGTTATGAGGGTTCTAACAAGCTCGGTAAGGCCAAGAAGAGCCGCTGGCTCCCAACTTGGAACGTGTCGGGTGCATGGAACGCCAGCGATGAGCGCTTCTTCATCGAAGCACCTTTCTATCAGAATGGTATCTGGTCTTATGCTAAGTTGCGTCTGTCTTACTCACTGACAGCCGATGCTGGTCCAAGCAGCGTTTCTAACGCACTGCCACAGTTCTATCCCGATAAGCCATGGCGCATGCTTCCTGAGGATGCCGAGATGGATCTCTACCTCTACAACATCGCCAACGAGGAGTTGACCTACGAGAAGAAGCACGAGTTTGACGTTGGTGTTGACCTCGGTTTCTATCACAACCGCATCAACTTGGTATTTGACTGGTACAAGCGTAACAACTATGACCTTATCGGTCGCGTCTACACCGAGGGTGTGGGTGGTGTTACCAGCAAGATGGCCAACGTTGCTTCTATGAAGTCGCACGGTATTGAGTTCACTCTTTCTACCCGCAACTTCGAGGCTGTTAAGCCTGGCGATTTCGAGTGGAGCACCGACTTCACATTCTCTTATGCAAAGAACAAGATTACCGACCTTGTGTCACGTAGCCGCATCATCGACCTCGTGCCAGGTACCGGTTTCGCACTCCAGGGCTATCCCGTGCGCGCGATCTTCTCTATTCCATTCGCTGGACTGAATGAGGAAGGTCTTCCCACCTTCTACGATCAGAATGGCGAAGTTACAGTTGGTGGTATCTACTTCCAGCAGTTCGACAACCTCGACTTCCTCAAGTATGAGGGTCCAGTAGATCCTATCTACACCGGTGGTCTTGGTAACAACTTCAGCTGGAAGGGCTTCCACCTGAACGTGTTCTTGACCTACTCGTTCGGTAACAAGCTGCGCTTGCCAGCCGACTTCTCTTATGCTTACGGTGACATGACCGCCAACAGCCGCGATATGAAGAACCGTTGGGTTGTTCCTGGCGACGAGGCTTACACCGATATCCCAGCTATCGCATCTACCCGCCAGTACATGAACTGGGGTGGAAACGAGATAAGCGTTGCCTATAGTTCTTACAACTACAGTACAGTTCGTATTGCTAAGGGTGACTTCATTCGCTTGAAAGAGGTTTCTCTTACCTATGACCTTCCTGCAAGGGCGCTTAAGGCTCTACATTTGAACACCGCATCAGTTAAGCTCAGCACTACCAACCTGTGCTTGCTCTATGCCGACAAGAAGCTCAACGGACAAGACCCAGAGTTCTTCAACGCTGGTGGTGTGGCTGCGCCAACACCCAAGCAGTTCACTCTTACTGTTCGTCTGGGACTCTAATGCTTATTTATATATAATAGGTGAAAGTTAAACTTAAACTAAAATATAGATTATGAAATTAAGATATTTGATAATGGCTGGTGTGGCTCTTTTGGGGTTGTCTTCTTGTAGCGACTTCCTCGACAAGCCCAGCGACACGCGCGTTACTCTCACCAACACCGAGCAGTTGCGCATGTTGATGGTCAGTGCCTATCCAAGCTATAACTATGCATCTTTTTGCGAGTTGTCGACCGATAACTTCATCGACAACAACTCGCCAAGCATCGACGGTGTGCGTTATAACTTGAACGCTTACAACCGCAACGATGATGAGGCCTTTGCTTGGGAAGACATACGCAGCGTCTCCGACAGCGACTCGCCTTCCGACCTTTGGGAAGGATACTACAACTCTATCGCCACTTGTAACGCCGTCCTCGAGAAAGTTGAGGAATTTGAGGCCAACGGCGAGAACAGCGCCAAGCTGCAAGCCGTCAAGGGCGAGGCTCTTATAACCCGTGCCTACAGCCACTTTATGCTTGCCAACATCTTCTGTATGCCTTATCGTGGCCCAGAACTTAGCAAGCAATATCCTGGTATCCCTTACATCACCAAGCCTGAGACCACAGTGAAACCTCACTATGAGCGTGGAACTCTGGCCGAGACTTATGCCAACATTCAGCGTGACATCGAGGAAGGTCTTCCTCTAATCGATGACGGTATCTATGAGGTGCCCAAGTATCACTTCAACAAGCAGGCTGCTTACACCTTTGCTTCGCGTTTCTACCTCTACAAGCGTGACTATCCAAAGGTGCTTGAGTGCGCCAACACCGTGTTTGGTGGTGCTGATACCGACCCTTCGCCTTACATGAGCGACATCTGGGCACAGACCAACCTCAACTACGCTCATGAGTACAATCGCTACTATGTTAACTCTATCCATCCACGCAACTTCTTGTTGATTTCAACATATTCAAGTTGGCAACGTCACCTTTCGTACCACTATCGTTACACTGTAAACCGCAATGGTATGCGTGGTTCGGTTCAAGGCCCTGGCCCAACTTGGGAGAAGTGCCGTTACCAGATCACCTCACTTGGATGGACATTCTCACTGCACCCCTGCTTTATGTCAATTTGGACAAGTGGTGGTCAAGAGTATGGCGTTTGGTGGGCAGGAACTGCTGGTGAGCAGTTTGAGTACACCGACAAGATTGCCGGTATTGGCTACGCACACCAAGTGCTTGCTGAGTTCACTGGTGAGGAAGCTCTGTTGAACCGTGCCGAGGCCAAGTTATTCCTTGGTGACATCGACGGTTGCGTTGCCGACCTCGGTGTTTGGGATGCTGCACACCGCAACTGTCCAAACGTTGAAGCCGACAACCGTATGGATCCTTGGAGCAAGGAAATCGTGTGGAACTTCTACACCAAGGCTGAGGACAAATATCTGCGCAACACTCGTCCAGAGCGTCGCGACATCCTGGGCTCTAAGTACAACGACTCTATCTACTTTGAGATTGCTAAGCCATTGCACATTGATGAGGTTTGCCCATCGGCCGAGTATCACAACAGTCCCGAGATCAACCCATTCTTGCAGTGCATCCAGCACTTCCGTCGCATTGAGTTCTTCTTGCGTGGTTTGCGTTGGTTTGACATCAAGCGCTTTGGTATCAGCTACAACCACGTGATTGGCAAGGACGCTCGCGTGGAGACTCTGAAAGTGCTTGACCCACGTTTGGCTATTCAGATTCCTAACGAGATTATAGCAGCTGGTATCGATCCTAATGATCGTTTGAATATTCAGCAAGCAATTAGTTCTCCGAAGGTAGAGACTAATTTGGCAGTTCCATATAACGAATAAACAACTATACCGTTATGAAGAAATATTTTAAATATATCAGTGCTTTTGCACTTGTAGCTATAGCAGCGATGTCGCTCTCGTCATGTGGCGAGAAGAGTCTGGGCGAAACAATCTTCCCCGACGTTAGCGATGAGCTCGATCCCAATAGTTACACTTATAAGTTCGACAAGTGGCTTAAGGAGAATTATCTTGATGTCTACAACTTGGACTTCCAGTACAAGCTTCAAGACAACGAGACCAATATGAACTACAACCTTGAGCCTGCTACACTTTCTAATGCTGTCGACCTCGCTGTGCTTGCTAAGTACATGTGGTTTGATGTTTATGAGGAAGTGTCGGGAAGCAAGGAGTTTGTGAAGATGTATGGTCCTCGCATTCTCATGCTTGTGGGCTCGCCAGCTATCAATCCTCAGTCGGGTACCATTATTGTGGGTCTTGCCGAGGGTGGTATCAAGGTGACATTGTTGCACGTCAACAATATGAACCCAATGAACATATATGCTCTCAATGGTGATTATTTCCACACTATGCACCATGAGTTCACTCACATCTTGCACCAGACCAAGAGTATTCCTCGTGAGTTCCAGCTCATCTCGCTTGGTCGTTACGATGTCAACAACTGGCAGAGCCGTAACTTAGGTGTTGTTCACTCACTCGGTTTCGTGACTCAATATGGCTCAAGCGAGATTCGTGAGGACTTCGCCGAGATTAGTGCCAACTATATCACCAAGACCGACGAAGAGTGGGCCCGCATCTGGCTTGAGGCAGGCCGTGGCTATGCCACCGACGGTGATGAGGACAGCGAGGATATGGAAAACCTCGTTTACTACTGCTTCTACTACTTCGAGAACAACGACGCCACAAGCGACGAGAACAAGAAGTATATTGAAGAGTACCGTGTTCAGGAGAACGAAGATGGTACCTACATCTATCGTAACCAGTATCAGCGCGGTGTGACCCCAATCACCACTGGTGAGGATGGCAACCGCTATGACGCCAATGGCAACTTGTGCGACAATGCAGGTTTTGTTCTTGACAAGAACGGCAACCGCATTCCCATCCAGGTATTCCCCGTTGAGGACAAAGACGGTGTGGACGGCGTAGCAATTCTTGAGCAGAAAATCAATATAGTACGCACTTGGTTCAAGGAGCAATGGGGTCTTGACCTCGATGAGATTCGCAATGCTGTTCAGCATCGAGTTACTACATTTGATGCTGCCAAACTTGAAGAACTTCGTCAGCAAGTTTACGGCGAGTAATGTTTAATATTTTAATACACATTAGATATTATGAAGAAATTATTTAATCTCTCGGCATTAATCTTGATGCTCTCGATGGTAGCCTGTGCGCCAAGTGAGGTGGACGACATCTTCGATGAGAGCCCTGCGGCACGTCTTGATAATGCTGTCAAGAACTATACCGAACTCTTGAAATCCAATGGCGGGCGCTGGCTCATGCAGTACTTCGCCAACGGTGACGAGGAAGGCTTCAACTATATCATGACATTCCATGAAGACGGCTCGGTTGATATCTCAACTCAAAACGCCTATGTCAACGATGGAGCTTTCTATAGCGACAAGTCGACCTGGGATGTAGTGGCCGATTACGGACCAGTGCTCTCTTTCAACACCTATAACAAAGCTTTCCATGTGTTCTCAAGTCCACAAAGCGACGGAACCGGACACGGTGGTGACTATGAGTTCATCATCTTGAGTGGTGACGATAATCAGATCAATTTGCGTGGTAAGAAGTCGCGTGGCAAAGGCGCTGTGATTGACCTCATTATGACTCGCTTGAGCAGCACAGAATATCCTACCGATGAGGACTATTTCACTCAACTGACTGCTGTGAGCAAGGCTGCTTTCAGCGACCGTATCAACAACTATGTTCTCACGACAGGAAGCGGTAAGCGCTACATCTGCAACGATGTTACTACCATGATTTGGAGTTTCTACCCCGAAGGTGGTTCATTGCTCGACAATGGCGACTACATGAACGCTATCATCACTACTAAGGGTCTTCGCTTCATGGAGCCTCTGACCTTCATCACTGAGTATGATGCTAACGACGTGGCCGTACAGAACTTTGAGTTCCAACCCGATGGTTCACTCTTGTGTGCCGATGACGGCGTGACTAAGATTACTGGTCCAGCTCTTGCTGACCTCTTCCATCAGCCACAACTCGGTTGGATGCTCAGCAGCAAGGATGGTGAGTTTGGTGGTGACTTTGTTACCATTTACAACCAGATTGTTACCGAGGCCAAGGCTAAGTACAAAACCACTTTCAACTGGCTGCAGTTAGGTTATGACGCTGCTAAGGCTAAATACCGTCTGTATTTCAAGAATGGTAAGTACACCGGTAGCATCTATGTCAACCACGAGATTGTTGATGCCAACACCATCAAGTTCTCGTTCAATCCTGAAGCCGAGGGCGCTTTCGATAACAATGGACAGAGCCACTACAACAACCTGCCAAGCATGCAGGCTATGGTTCAACTGCTTTGCACTGGTGAATACACTCTCGCCGCTGAGAATGTGATGGTGTCTAACCCAATGACCATGACCAGCAAGAGCAATCCAAGCAACTTCGTTGTATTGAGCTTCTAACATGAGATTACATCCCGTGAACAGGGATAACAACTCATAACCCAGTGGCGGCCGCTGACACTCAGCGACCGCCACTCGTTTTTTTAGGTCTCGGTTATATCAAACAACGTTCACAACAAAAAAACAACAGTAACAACAAAAAAATAATTGTTGTGTTAGTTGTTATTGTGTTGTTCTTGTTGCTGTTTTCCGCAATGTTTTTATTTTAAAAAACTAATACTTGACAATCAACTATTTACTTATAGAATTTTGCAAAAATGGCGTGTCCCATGCTTTAAATAAAAGGAGATTTGAAATAAAATGATGAAAATTTTTGAATCCGTGTGCTCAAAATGATATGGAATCAACATCCTCAGGGTCGGCTGCGTCGAAGACGCCGAGTGCTTCGAAGAAGCTATTTGTCATTAAGACCATGCAAGAGGGTCGAAGGCCCTCGCAGCTTGGTCCAAGTGGAATCTAATGAAAAAGTGCCCCAGAGGGGAACTTCATAGTCCCCATTGTTGCCCAGGTCAGCCATTATCACTACTTTTGTCTTCACAAAACAAATACTACTATGAGCGCAGTTAACTCCATCTATCACATAGTTATCAACACTTATCGCCGAGAAATGACCATCCCCGATGAGACTTGTGAAACGTAATAAGCCTTTAGGTGGAAGTTCCCCTCTGGGGCACAATCTTATTAGACCTTGTAAGGACCAAGCTGCGACCATCTACGATGGTCTTGCATGGTCTTACGCACAAAGTCGGGTCTTCGACCCTCCCAGCATCTTCGATGCTCACGCATCTATGGTTTCGTTTTGGCGTGTCCCATTGCGGAAAACAACAGTAACAACAAAAAAATAATTGTTGTGTTAGTTGTTATTGTGTGTTGCTTGATTATGATGCATTTTTTTAAGAAAAAAGTGGAAAATATTGTTTGTTTTGATATTTTTTCTTAATTTTGCACATTCATGTAATAATATCGAACTAATACTATTATTTCAGAGACTATAATTAATTTTTTATTTATTAACTAACAAAACTCAATTAAGATCATG
>CAMVKS010000014.1 GCA_947167995.1 uncultured Prevotellaceae bacterium | reverse complement strand
TGAGAGTGGTGAGTGAGATGGGTGTAGTGGGTTAGATGGGTGCAATGAGAGTGGTAAGTGAGATGGGTGTAGTGGGTTAGATGGGTGCAATGAGAGTGGTGAGTGCGATGGCCGTAGGCCAGAACGTCCCCGAAGGGGGCGAAATGACTAACCCCATGGCGCGTACCCCTTTAGGGGTGCGTGGCATGGGGTACTGACGTTCTCCTCCTCCCTCCTTGAGCCCCGAAGGGGGTCAACATTTGCATCTTTTCCCACATTTCACTAACTTTGCACAAAAACTATAATATGAGCGCAGTCACAGCTATCTATCACCTCGTCATTAACACCTATTGTCGCGAGATGACTCTACCACTTCAGTCTTCCGAAATTCTCTATAATTATATTACTGCAACAATCCGTAACAAAAATTGCCATGTCTATGAGATTAATGGTATAGAGAACCACATCCACATCCTGTTGAGACTGCGTGCCGACGTGCGTCTTTCTGACTTGGTGCGTGATATCAAACTCAGTTCTAACAACTGGATAAAGATACATCAAGCGTCATTCCCCATGTTCTCGGGATGGGGCAAGGAATATGGCGCGTTCACCTATTCACTGCGCGACAAAGAGATGGTTGCCAACTATATTAAGCGGCAGCGGGAACATCATCAACGACAAAGTTTTGAGGATGAGTATAAGCATTTGCTCAAAAATGCCGGCATTGAGTGGAATGAACATAGGTTGACATAGTGTCGCAGTTTTTGGCCCTCTTCGAGGCCCAAAGGAGAGAGAGGTTCCATTACCCCACGCCACGCACCCCTCTGGGGTACGCGGCGTGGGGCTAGTCATTTCGCCCCCTTCGGGGACGCCTTGGCCTACGGCCAATTGCCTGTCACTGCTCCACGGCTATGGTACTATGTAAGATGGTGCGCCACAATTGTGACACACCATCTGCTTAGTTTGTATAGGGGTGGATGAGACAGGTCTCTTCCCTACTTAAAACTTAATTATCTGTCCTCCTGGAACAATGGGTCTTCGGGCATTACCATGATGGGTTTCTGCTGGCTGGCCTTGAGGATGTGCTCGGGGACATATTTCTTGTCGACTACCAGGCGGAAGGCATACTCGTTGAACCAGTCGTTGGTCATGATGATATATCCCTTTTGTCCGCTGTCACCGCCCCATGAGTTCTCCACTTTCCACTTGATGGGATTTCCGTTTTCGTCAAGGTCTACTGCCGTGAGCGTCATGGCGTGGGTAGAGCCACTGTCGAAGGTGGCAATTCTCTCGGCCTTGTTCATGCCGAAGGTTGTGCCAAACAAGGTGCCGTAGTCAAAGTTGTCGAGCGACAGGTAGCCATTATCCCGGTTGAGCTGCTTGCCCACGTCGTAGCTCGAGTAGAGCTTAGTGGAGTCTTTGAGCGATGCTATCGCCATCTGTGCAATGTCTTCCATGGGCAGGTTGATGTAGCACCAGTTGTGCCCGTCATAGGTGTGACGGTCCCACTCCACCTCATAGGTTTTGTAATACTCGCGGCGAGGGTCGTTCATTGCCATGATGAAGGTGCCGTTGATGGGGCCTCCCTGAGTCTCCTGGAAGAACTCAAGAGGAGTGTAGGTGCGGGCAGGAGTCACGGTTTTCCCATCTTTGTTCTTGAAGGCATAGGTGAACGACTTGATGGGCTCTCCCAAAGCCAGGCAAAGCATGTTGTAAATCTCGGCCAGCATCTCGGTCTTGCGCTGGCGGATGGCACTCTTGGACTTCCCTTCGGCAACCATTTTCCTCAGTTCGAGTCCCTGCTCGCGCAGTTTTGACGACAGCAACTGGCTCATGCGCGAGGTGCGTTCGGCACTATAGGTCTCGGGCTGAGCTTCGATGGGAACGAGGCCATATTTCTCGGCCAGGTCGGCAGCGCCACAGAAGGTGCCACCATCGTTGATGGGATGGCTGAAGAAGAACTGCACTCGCTGGTCATCGAGTGGCTTGTCGGCGCAGTCAATAACACCCTGGAGCATGAGGTTGGCCTTCTCGAGCTGATCCCAGAAGAAGAGATAGTCGTGTGAATACTCCACACGCAGCGTGTCGTTGTGACGGCGTGCGAAGTTGGCGCGCATCACGTTGAAGCTTGAGTACATCCAGCATCGCCCGCTTGAGCGCTGGTTGTGAATGTTCTGTGCCGGAGTCTCCACGCTGAAGTGAGTGTCGTGAATTTTAGAATTGCGGTAGTTTCGTGCGAGGTCATCGATAGAATTTGAAGCCATGGCATTGCTCAAAGCAGCATTGTTGTGGCTTGCCGCTTGTTGAGTGATTTGCCTCATCATGTCGGCATCGATACCTCCCTGTGCTCTGTTTTGAGCCAGTGCCGATGGCCCGGCGGTGAGCAAAAACAGTAATAGTATTGTCTTAAATGATTTCATAGTGATAAAATATTAATTTACTTAATGTTTGGAATTCATTTTTTGGAACTCATGAAGTTCGTTAAGATATTGTGTCTGGGTGTGGTAGCAGAAGATGAGAGTTGCCACTAAAACTAAAGAGTAAACAATCATCCAGATGGTGAAAGTGCGTCGGTAGTTACCGGTTTTCACGTGCAGCAACACAAAGAGCGCAATCACCACAAACAGCGGTTGCAGAGGCAGAGCATATCGGCTCACCGAGCCCCCGGTGATATAGGCGATAATGAGGAAAATCGCCAACGGCCACCATGCCCACACACCCAAGTTGGAACGCTTGTAGTGAACAGTGCAGATGAACAGGAAATAATAGATGCTCACACCACCCACAAAATACCACATGAGCCTTATGCGCGGCAGCACTTGAGTGATTGACAGGTGGTCTTGCTCATAGAGCCACGGGAATGGAATGATATACTGCACACCGCCCGAGATGGGTAGCAGCAGTATTCTCTCCCACTTGGGATAATGATAGTAGTCGCCAATGAAAGAGAGGTAAGGCGTCTGCAAACCCTTTATTTTGTAGGCCAGCGCCATAGCATCTCCGCCGTCGACAGTGCGGAATTGCTGTCCGAAGCTGTAGGAGAACAGAATGCTGAAAAGCAATGTTATCGCCAGCGCGGTCACAGCCATCACCGTGCCACGCTTCCATCGTGCTCCTTTGTTGGCAAAGGCCATCATCGCTGCGCCTATCATGGCGAAGTAGGCAAAATTGGTTCTTATTATTGCAAGCAGCACCGTTCCCAGTACAAAGACTGCGAAATCGCGCATTTTCTCACGCTTGCCGGCTTGTGTGGTTTGCACCAAGCCCGCGAGGCTGTATCCCACCATTACGATTCCGAGCATGCAACCGGCCTCCTTCTGTATTCTCACGCCCTGCGAAATCAAGAAGCAAAGCAATGAAGTCATGAGCATTGCAGTAGCGGCGATTGATGCCGGGTCACAACTGTCGAAGCGATGGCTGAGCATGCGGTGGGCGATCTTTCCTGTCGTCACAATTGCCAGCAGGGTAAACATGTAGTTCATTGCCAGTGGCCACACAATGCTCACTCCAAAGAACCGCCACAGCCACAGCATGATCCATGGCAATCCCTTGAAAGGCAGTTTGGGCTCGCCACAACGGCCGTCGTAGTTAGAAAGCGCCCAGCTGTAGTAGCGGCTGTCGTCGGCATGCAGGTCGGGTTCCTCGAAAGAAAAGTCGCTGACACGAGTGCACAGGTCAATGGTGTGGATGGTGTAGATGGCAAGCAAGGTGGCAAAAATCAGTAGCAGCCATTTTCCCCACGAGCATGCAATCTTGCTATTGGAGTATACAAATTTAGGCACTAAATAGGCTACCGTGAATCCCAAGACAACCTGTAGCGCTCCGTCGAAGTCGAACCATCTCGCGGCCAGTGTCACAACAAGTGCCAGGGCAATAACTTCGCCCAAGAGCAACATCAGTTGCTCCTTGGTAAAGGATTGCCGCAGAGTGCCGGGCGAGCTGCTGTTTAACCTGTCATTCATCCACCAAAAGTTAATGCTTGGAAAATTAGTATAAGCCGAGTGCAGTGCCTTGCTGTGCATGAGAATTGCCAAGGCGCAGCCTGAACTATCAATAATTAGTCTTGCAAATTTAGCCTTTTCTGCCAAAACAACCATAAATAAATGAAAGAAAAAAACTTTTTGTGGCGAGACAAAGCGTTTTTTTGTGTCTTTATGGGCTAATATTTTCGGTTTTTTAATAAAGTTTTTTTGAATTAAATACAAAATTTTGTCTAATAATTTCTACCTTTGTAATTCAAAAGAACTTTATACCCATGGGAACCGAACCACTTCGCATAGATGTAGATAGTGTGATAAGGCAGCGTCTGCCTCGTCACTACAAGTACATCCCCAAGTGGCTCATCCATTGGCTCGAGCGCATCATCCGTCAGGATGGTCTCAACAAAATTCTTGCCCACATTGGCGACAAAAAGGGAGTTGAGGCTGCCGATATCGCACTTGCCGACCTCAACATCACTCTCAAGGCCACAGGCGAGGAAAATATTCCCGGCGAAGGTCGTTTCATCTTTGCCAGCAACCATCCCTTGGGAGGTCTCGACGGAATGGGGCTGATATCGCTCTTAGGGCACCGCTATGATGGTGAGATAAAGTTCATTGTCAACGATCTGCTCATGGCGGTGAAGCCGTTTGACAACATTTTCATGCCTGTTAACAAGCATGGCCGTCAGTCTCGGGGCAGCGCCCAGGAGATAGAAGAGCAGTATCAGGGTAACCGCCAGATGCTCACCTTTCCTGCCGGCTTGTGCTCGCGCAGGCTCAAGAGAGGCGTGATAGGTGACCTTGAGTGGAAGAAATTTGTCGTCACTCATGCTGTGAGCTCCAAGCGCGACATCATCCCGGTGTACTTCGACGGGCACAACAGCAAGTTCTTCTACCGCATGGCACGATGGCGTGAGCGATTGGGCCTAAAGTTCAATTTAGAGATGATACTTTTGCCTGGCGAGATGTTCAAGGCCAGTGGCTGCACCTTCAACGTCTACTTTGGCAAGCCCGTCAAATGGGAGACACTTGATACTCGCCACGCCCGTGAAGAGGCCGAAAAGCTGCGCACCATGGTTTATGAACTAAAAAACACACAATAGCATCGATATGGCACAGGAGAAGATAATAGACAAAATCGCTACTCACATCATTGAGCAGGAACTCACTCCTGAGAGGTTCTTGCGCAAGACCAACAAGGCAGGCAACGAAATTTATGTTGTCGATGCCCACAACTCGCCCAATGTGATGCGCGAGATAGGTCGACTGCGCGAGATTGCCTTCCGTCATGCTGGCGGTGGCACGGGCAAGGCGTGCGACATCGACGAGTTTGACCTCATGGAGCCCGCATGCCAGCAATTGCTGGTCTGGAATCCCGAGGCTCACGAGATAATAGGTGCCTACCGTTACATCCTGGGCAGCAACATGCGTTTCAACGACGATGGCACACCCAAGATTGCCATGTCGCACATGTTCCGCTTCTCACCAGCTTTCATCAAAGGATACCTCCCCAATGCCATCGAGCTGGGACGCTCGTTTGTTACTCCTGAATATCAGTCGAGCCGTGTGGGTGCCAAGGGCATCTTCGCCCTCGACAACCTGTGGGACGGCCTGGGAGCTCTCACCGTGATTCATCCCGAGCTGGAATATCTCTTTGGCAAGATGACGATGTACACCAGCTACCCCGTCGACTGCCGCAACCTGCTGTTGTGCTTCCTGCACCTGTATTTCCCCGACGGTGACAAGCTTGCGGTGCCCATCGAGCCTCTCGACACAGGTCGTGACCTGAAAGAGCTCACATCGTTCTTCGTGAAAAACGATTTCAAAGAAGACTACAAGCGCCTGAACAACTACATCCGCAGCAAGGGCATCAACATCCCGCCACTGGTGAATGCCTACATGAGCCTCTCGCCCACCATGCGCATGCTCGGAACTGCCATCAACGACGAGTTTGGTGGCGTGGAGGAGAGTGGAATCTTGATAAAGATAGATGAGATTGCCGACACCAAGAAGAGCAGGCACATCGATACCTACCGCGATAAAGCATAGTGGCGCATTTTTTCAATGCACAATGCACACCTGCACCTGCCCGAAGCCCGCATCGGTGTGTGAGTTATGGGATTAGTTGTGGTGTAATCTCCACTACTTCATCAAAGGCTCCCGCTGAGATAATTATCAAGACAAATAGCAAAGCATAGACAGCAAATGTAATCACAAAGATTAAAATCGTGCGCCATATCGCTCCCCAGAAGGATATTCCATATAGTTGCTTGTAGTCAATTACCAGTAGAAGGAATGTGATATTGATGGGCACATAGTAGGGCATAATAAATGTGGGTGGCAATTTCATCGTGAACAACATGATCACGATTGCTATCATGTGGAACTGGCAGTTGATGTAGATTTGCGAGAAGAACGTCTCAACCAGGTTATATCCCTTTTTCCTGAACACCAGCCAAGTTGCCAGCACAACAAAAACGTTCTGGATGAGAATACGATAAAGGTCATTCTTGTCGAGATAAATAAAAGCCTCGGCCAGGATGTCTATTACACGAGCAGTGTATTCTTTCACACCCTTCACTTCCTTGAGTTTAAGAAGTCCGTTGGCAATCTTTTCGGCAACGAGAGGGTCCTGAAGGTCAAAAATCCAGGTGAGAAAGACAAGAAACAACGTGAACACGGCAAGCATCTTAAACGGAGGGAAATAGGACAGATGATGACCTCCCAGGTAGTCACGAATCATGTATCCCGGTCGCCACAGGAGGTCGAGCATAGTGCGAAACATGGGGCGGTTTCCCATTCCCCAAATGTCGAGGAAATTTTGAATCAGGCGCATGAAGGTAAACCTGTTGTGACCTGCTGGCATACCGCATTGAGGGCAGCATCGCCCGTCGTAGCCATATCCGCAATGCAAGCACACGTGATGGCTATGATCTACCGGGGGCAGCGTTGCCGGTTGCTTCATGCGCTCAATCACCCAGTGCTTCCAGTCCTGGATTTTGCGATATGTTGCCTTGATATTCATGTTGTGGATACTGCAAAGTTCATCAAAATTCTTGAGATAGGCAAATTATATAGAGAGTTTCGTTATTGCAGCACACAACTCCAAGGTTTATGCGAGCTGTCTCAAGCAAGTCTCAAACAGGTCTCAAACAGGTTGACCGAATTTCATAATCTTGAGTGAAACGCTTGCATAGCTCAGATATTTTGATGAAATTTGCAAGTAAGTTGTGCATAGCGGTGATTTTGGTTGTCTTATAATTCACAACTAAAAATCAACAACACATTCAAACCTTTACCTATCAAGTTATTAACAAAACTATTCCACCAACTGGTAATAAACAGACAAATTAATGAAATGAGAAAAAACATTGCTACTATCATTTTGATTTTCCTTACTGCAGTTGCGATGAGCAGTTGTGACGATCCGGAAATTGCCTACAATGAGAACACGTTTGACATTCCTTATCTCTTTTCAGAAGGTTATCAAGACACCATCAAGTACCCTTACGAACTTGCCGCGCCACCATCGGACTGGCTATCGATGGTTAAGGACCTCACCAAGGTGTGCAAACTGAGCATTCCTGGCACACACGACTCCATGACAGGAATGGGGTTCTATCAGCCCGAGCTGAAGAGCATCTCAAACATAACCGCAATAAGCCAGCTCTGCACCTTTGATGAGCAGATGAATAGCGGTATCAGGTTCTTCGACCTGCGCCCGGTGGTGTCTATCGACACTCTCGCTACCACCCCCGCCGAACGGCAAATCCTCAGGCTCGCACATGGATTTACCGAAATTAATGTGACATTTGAACAGGCACTCGACTGGATGAAGGAATTCCTCGCCAAACACCCATCAGAGTTCTTCATCATCAAAATCCAGGCCGACAACGGCATGGAAAGCCAGCAGAACTGGACAGTGCTCTTGCACCAGCTTCTTTCCAAGCCCAAGTATGACGGCTTCTTTGTCAACAATTGGAGGCCCGACATCACTGTGGGCGAGATGCGTGGAAAGGTTTTAATCCTGAGCCGCTACAACCTCGTTCCGCTCAACGAAGCATTCCATTATCCTATCGTCTACTGCGACTGGCCCGATGAGGACCCCGATGTCAACGAGGAAATCGACCCCGTGGCTCAGCGCTCGTGTGCTATCTACAACATGGAAGACCTCTCCATCAAGGCCACTCTCTACAAGCAGGACTACTACAAGACAACCACAGTGAAGCGCATGGAGACAAAGAAGAAAACGGTCATCGACATGATGCACAGTGCCCGTGAAGCAACGGCCAGCAACCAGGACATCTGGATCGTGAACCACTGCTCGGCCTACACCGAGGTGTCACCCAGAGGCTACATCACTAACGCCACCAACATACACCCACTGGTGATCGACGACTTGCTCAGGAGCGACGGCACCGTGGGTATCATGCCCATGGACATGGCTTGCCACGACTATGTGCACGCTATCGTCAACGGCGGAACGCCCTACACCAGCGACTATCTGTACGGATTCCGCCCACTCACTCAGTCACTCACCAACCTCCTGATCAAATCTAATCAAATTTTTTTCAAATAAAGCTCTATGAAGATTAAAATATTCATCCTCACAATGCTCACTGCAGCCCTGGGCGCAATGAATGTTGCCGCTCAGAGCGAAACGGGTAATAACGACAAACTTTTCAGCCCCGACGGACTGTTCAACCACTTGTCCATTGGTGTAAGCACAGGACTCTCAGGCTCCGGCATTGATGTCACCATGCCCGTGCACCGGCTTGTCACGGTGCGTGCCGGTTACTCAGGACTCCACCTCGGTGACATCAAGTTCAAAGCCATCAATACAGCCGAGGATATTACAGACTACGCACTCGTTGAGGACGATGCCGTGCGCAGAGCACAGATGTGTGACAAGATAGAACTCGCAGCCAAGCCCAACTTCTGGAACATGTTCCTGCTCGCCGAGATTCATCCTTTCACCAACGATAGTTTCCACTTTACCGCAGGCTTGTATATAGGCAGTAAGAACTTTGTACACTTCCGCAATACCAACGAAGGTGCCCTTGGCTTCCTCTACGATGCCAACAACAAGGTCGACGATTACAACCGAGCCTTCGACACCCACTTCAGCCCCATTGGACTCAAGTTTGGAGACTACGTCTTCACTGCCGACGAGAATGGCAACATCGATGTGATGATGAAGACCAACGTTGTGAAGCCCTACCTTGGAATCGGCGTTGGCAAGCACATCGCCCAGAATCACCGCCTCAGTTTCGCCTTAGACTTCGGCCTCATCTTTTGGGGCTCTCCCAAATTTGTGCTCAACAATGGCAAGGAAATCAAATCTTCAGGCAAAGAGGCTGGCATCACCCAAGTGCTATCGTGGCTTAAGGCTTGGCCCAGCTTGCAGGTGAAAGTTGCCTATAAGATTTTCTAATCACACTTTTCAATGCTTTGTCTCTCTCTTGTTATTCTGTTTCGATAGTAATAATATTGTAATAAGAGTCTCACACTATCACACTGTCACCAAATCTTGAGAGAAACGCTTGCATAGCTCAAGATTTTTGACGAAATTTGCAAGTAAGTTGTGCATAGCTATGATTTTGGTTGTCTTATGGTTTGTCATAATTCGCTAAAAATCAACAATATGCACGGTTTGTCCTCTATTAAAGTATTAACAAATTAATTCCGCCAACGGGTTTATATTGTTATTTAATAAAAGGAATATATTGTGCCTAATGGTGGCATTGACAGTGGGTTGTGCAGTGGCATGCGCTACCGACAGCATCGCTGTTGACTACAGCGTGGGTATCACTGTCAATACTGGCGGCAGCGAGTTGGCACCCTACTATATATCCAGCAACCGCCGTGGCACCGTCACCCAGCAACACTCGGTGCTCATGAATGCGTGTGTCAAGCGCGAGATGGACACCACCCGTCGCCTGTCGTGGGGTGCCGGAGTCGAGGTGTGGGGTGGCTGGTCGTCGAGTGTCGACTACCAGCGCTACGACTCTGAGAGCGGGGCATGGACTGCCAATCCTCAACATCCGGCCCGCGTGTGGCTACAGCAGATGTGGATAGAAGGCAAGTATCGCTCAGTGTTCCTCACCATCGGTCAAAAGGACATCGAGCCGGGGGTTGTCAACCGCGAGCTGAGCAGCGGCGACCTGGTGATGAGCGGCAATGCCCGTGCAGCGATTGGCGCACGTGCGGGTTTTGTCGATTATCAGAACGTGCCATTCACTCGTGGCTGGCTGCAAATCAAGGGCGAGTATGGCTATTACCGCCACAATAGTTCCACGTGGCTCAAGCATCATTACAACTATTACAACAACTTTATCACCACCCACTACTGGTTCAACTACAAGAACATCCATTTCCGCACCTGTCCAAGCAAGCCGTTGGTTTTAACGATAGGCGCCCAGGCGGCATGCCAGTTTGCAGGCAAAGCTTTCTATTACGACCGAGGCGAGAATACGATGACGATAGAGATGAAGCCCACGCTCAAGGCCTTCTGGCGCGCCCTCTTTGCCGGCAGTGGAGGAGAGAACTTGGGCGACCAGACCTATGTGCAAGGCAACCATGTGGGCTCGTGGGACATTGCTCTCGACTATCGTCTGCCAGGCGGCTCCACGGTGCGCGCCTATTACCAGTCGTTGTGGGAAGACGGCTCGAGCATAGGTAAGATGAACGGACTCGACGGATTGTGGGGCTTGGAATACCGCAGCAACCGTCATGGCATAGTGACAGGAGCCGTGGTGGAATTTCTCGACATGATGAGCCAGAGCGGCCCCATCCACTTCACCCCCATGGATTTAGTGGATGATGACCATCCCAACGGCAGTGATATCAAATACAAAGCCACTGGCAGTGACGATTACTACAACAACTACTGTTATAATGGTTACCAGAACCGTGGCATGTCGATAGGCTCTCCCATGGCGCGCTCGCCGTTATACAACACCGATGGATACATGCGCTTCACCGACAACCGCTTGCGTGGCTTCCACTTGGCGGTAAAGGGCGACTTGGGAAGCCAGTTGAGCTACCGTGCTATGCTGTCGTGGCGCAAGTCGTTAGGCACACCGTTTGTGCCTCATGTTGTGCCGCTCACGTGCACCTCGATGATGGTGGAGGCCATTTATTCGCCCAGGAGAGTTCCCGGATTGCGGGTTCAGGCGCAGCTTGCTCATGACCATGGCACGCTCTATGGGGGCAACAACACAGGAGTGCTGCTTTCGGTAACTTATAACGGAATATTCACAATAAAGCGATGAAACGATTCTTTACACACCTGGCAATGACAGCACTTGTGCTGATGACCATGAGCGGCTGCAGCAAGAACAATGGTGACATTGGGCTGTGGTTCGGGTTGTGGCATCTCGATTCGATAGAGGTGAACGGTGAACCCGATGATGCTTACGATGGGAACTATTACTTCTTGTTCCAGAACAAGGTGTTCTGCATCAGGTGGGTCGACGAGATTAATCATGACTATATTGAGAGTTTTGCCGAGTGGCAGGAAGGAGAAGGAGGAAAGACGTTGACCATCAACTTCGTGGACAACCGCTATAGCCCTCGGGTGAGTGAGGCCATTGCCGACCCCTATTTTAGCGAGGTGACAACGATGGACGTGCTGACGCTAACCTCAACAAGCATGGTCCTGAGCCATGTTACTCCCGAAAGCTCAACCATAACCTATCGCCTGACAAAATGGAAGTGAGACACCAATGATAAAATAACAATCGCCACGGGCAGTCGACTGCTCGTGGCGATTGATTATTCTGAAATCAGTAGTATTATCAGAGCTGTGGACCGGCGGCTACGAGAGCCTTGCCAGCCTCGTTGCTCTCATACTTGGCAAAGTTCTTGATGAAACGGCTTGCCAGGTCACGGGCCTTCTCTTCCCACTCGGCGGGGTTGGCATAGGTGTCGCGTGGGTCAAGGATAGCGGGATCCACGCCCTCGAGCTGTGTGGGAACGGTGAAGTTGAAGAATGGAATCTGCTTGGTGGGAGCGTTATCGATGCTGTGGTTGAGGATAGCGTCGATGATACCACGGGTGTCGCGAATCGAGA
Organism: uncultured Prevotellaceae bacterium; assembly: GCA_947167995.1. Taxonomy (GTDB): domain Bacteria; phylum Bacteroidota; class Bacteroidia; order Bacteroidales; family Muribaculaceae; genus Sodaliphilus. The sequence goes on along the minus strand of CAMVKS010000014.1, from coordinate 48,316 downwards.
TGCGCTTGCCAGTGCCGTTCCAACCGGTGTTGACGAGATAGGCTTTAGCACCACTCTGCTGCATGCGCTTCACGAGCTCCTCGGCATACTTGGTGGGGTGCAACTCAAGGAATGCCTGGCCAAAGCATGCGCTGAAGGTGGGCGTGGGCTCGGTAATGCCGCGCTCGGTACCAGCGAGCTTGGCGGTGAAGCCGCTCAAGAAGTAGTACTTAGTCTGCTCAGGAGTGAGGATAGACACTGGAGGCAACACGCCAAAGGCGTCGGCGCTCAAGAATATAACCTGCTTGGCAGCGGGGCCATGGCTGAATGGACGCACGATGTTCTTGATGTGGTAGATGGGGTAGCTCACGCGTGTGTTCTCGGTAACGCTCTTGTCGGCGAAGTCAATCTTTCCGTCCTTGTCGACTGTCACGTTCTCGAGCAATGCATCGCGGTGGATGGCGTTGTAGATGTCGGGCTCGCTCTCCTTGTCAAGGTTGATGACCTTGGCATAGCAGCCACCCTCGAAATTGAACACGCCCTCGTCGTCCCAGCCGTGCTCGTCGTCGCCAATGAGCTTGCGCTTGGGGTCGGTCGACAAGGTGGTCTTGCCGGTGCCGCTCAGTCCGAAGAAGATGGCGGTGTTCTCGCCGTTCATGTCGGTGTTGGCACTGCAGTGCATGGCAGCGATACCCTTCAATGGCAGGTAGTAGTTCATCATCGAGAAGAGGCCTTTCTTCATCTCGCCACCATACCAGGTGTTGAGGATCACTTGCTCCTTGCTGGTGACGTTAAACACAACAGCGGTCTCGCTGTTGAGTCCCAGCTCCTTGTAGTTCTCCACCTTTGCCTTGCTGGCGGTGTAGACGATGAAGTCGGGTTCCTGGTCAAACTCTGCCTCGTTCTGTGGGCGGATGAACATGTTGGTCACGAAGTGAGCCTGCCATGCCACCTCCATGATGAAGCGCACTTTCATGCGGGTGTCCTTGTGGGTGCCGCAGAAACCGTCGACAACAAACAAGCGCTTGCCGCTCAACTGCTTGCGGGCAAGGTCTTTCACAGCCTCCCAGGTCTCGATGCTTGCGGGGTGGTTGTCGTTGGGATACTCAGGAGTGGTCCACCACACGGTGTCCTTGCTGTTCTCGTCCATAACGATGAACTTGTCCTTGGGCGAACGGCCGGTGTAGATGCCGGTCATCACGTTGATGGCGCCAAGCTCGGTCTCCTGGCCCACGTCGAAGCCCTCAAGACCCTCTTTTGTCTCTTCGTTGAACAATACCTCATAGGTGGGGTTGTAAAGCACCTCCTGAACATCGGTGATGCCATAATTCGCTAAAACTGACTTATCAAATTTTGCCATAGCTGTAAATGATTTATTTTGGTTTTTCTCATTAAGTATTTTCTATTTTAGGACGCAAAGATACATATTTATTTTATATATAATGCACAATTAAAGAAAAATTTCTTTAATTAAGTTTTTTTTGTGGCGGCATCACAAAATGCGCTATTCTTGCTCCTACCCTCCAGCATGGTGTTTATAAGTGTTTTATTTTGCCTTGATTTGGTGTTTTTTGCCTTGTTTTTGGTGTTTTGTGTCAAATTATACTTATCTTTGGGGGTTAAATAATTTGGATTATGAATTGTATAATAAAATTTAGAACATTGACAGTTGCGTTGCTGCTGGCAATTGGTTTCGTGTTGTGTGCTCAAGCCCAGGAGACATCGGTGACGAGCATCAACAGCGAGCAATACAACAAATGGAAAGACAGCAAGCCCTTTGTTGAGGGACTGAAGGCTCTTGAGGAAGAGGAATCGAGGACAGCGTTTGATTCGTTCACCCAGGAGCTCAAGCTTCATCCCAAGAACGGTTATGCGATGTGCAACCTTGCGTTGAGCAGCAGCATGAAGCTTGGCGATGAGCTCTATGAACTTTTTTTGAGTGGTGAGATAGACATGGACAACATCGACGAGGCTATCTCAGAAGCTGGGAAAAAGGTTCGTGAAGATGCCCGCCAGCTCGAGAAGGGCATCTCGATGCTACCGCCCGAGGACAAGGTTTCGCAGTGTGCCGCCTATCGTGCCCTGGCCGACATGCTCACACGCTGGTGCGAGGATGACACGGTGTGGATAATGCAAGCCTACAATAACGCTGTGATGTGCCATCCCTGCAAGGACTCCTATTTTGCGCGCATGAGCTATATCTCTGAGCAGCATGAAGATTTTGTTCAGTATATAGAAGACGATGCCAAGGCCGCCTATGCGTTGGCCCCCGATGATGCTGCGGTGGTAAAAGTTATGGCATTGATAGCCAAGGAAAACGGTGATGTGCCAGGCTTCATGAGATATTATGATCAGTACCAAGCACTGGTAAAGTCGCAATCATTAGAACCCGATTTTGACCTTGACATGGTGTGTGCCCAGATGTATGGAGACATGGGGATGACCGAGGATGCCATCGACATGTATCTCAATGCCATTTCCTACAGCGAAAAGACAGTTGCGCTTGAAAAACTTGTCACTCTGCTTAAAGATGATGACCAGGCTGCGACCATCGCCTTGATGAAGATAAACCAGATGCAGTTTGCCGATGAAGGCGACGGCAACGTGTGGTCGATAGTGAAGGGTATCATCCTGAAAGACTGCATGAAGGACTACGACGGCGCGTTGGCGCTTTATAGTGGGCTACTCGAAGACAATCACGGCAACAGCTATATCACGAAGAAGGTGGGCGAATGCCTGTTGATGCTTGGCGACGTGGCAAGAGGCAAGCAGTATATCCAGGCAGCGAGCATGATAGATGGCTCAAGCGATTATCGCATGCTGCTGTGCAACCTTGGCGAGCTCACTCCAGTTCTGGATTATTACAAGAGCTGCAATGCTACAGCCGATTTTTATAAATATGGCAGCGGCTTCTATGCGAGCCAGGCCGAGCTTCACCTGTTGAACCGCGCACCGTCGCAGGCTCTTGAGGTCCTGGATTTGGGATTCTCGAAGGATAATGAGTCGGCATTGATGGACTATTACTATGGCATAGGGTTGAAAAATTTAGGGCGCAGCGACGAAGCTATTCCATATTTTGAGAAAGCATTAGCGCTGAGCGAGGATGAAGAAGAGGGCGACTACTATGTCACCATTGTCTCCAATCTCGAACTGGGCAACATCCAGAAGGCCCAGGCCGAGCTCGACACGCTGAAACAATTGTGGGATGCCGAGCAAAAGGAGCGAGTTCCCGGTGTTACTCAAGACGAAATCATCAAGCCCTATGATCTTGCCTGCCTGTATTCACTCATGGGCGACAGCACGACGGCGCTTGAGGTGCTGAAGACTCATTTTGAGCAAAGCGATATTGCCTACAACTTTGGCATGATAGAGAAAGACTGGCGACTCGACCCTGTGCGCTCATTGCCAGAGTTCCAGCAACTCATCAACACCTATTACAGCCAGTGGAAAAACAACAACCCTTAATCCTGCTAAAATATTCACAGAACTATGAGATATTTAAAGAAATATAGAGTGATAGCATTGTTGATAGCGTTGGTTGCCGTGTGGTCGCCAGATGTGTGGGCTCAGGCAGCAGCAGACGTTGTAGAGGTCGACTCGGTAGTGTCTGAGACCTTCAACAGCACGCAGTTCAACAAATGGAAAAAAAGCAAGAAATTTGTGTCTGGCGTTGAAGCCTATGATAAAGAAGAATATGCCGATGCCCTGAAGCATTTCAACGCCGAAGTGAAGGCACATCCCGCCAACGGCTATGCCTATTGCAACATCTCGCTATGCCAGGACAAAATAGCACTTGACACTTTGTACGAGAGTATGACGAAGTTATTTGCCAGCATGGATCTCTCCACCGATGATATAGATGATCCCGACGCATTCTTTGAAAGCGTCAAGGTCAAGTATGTCGAAATAATGACCGATGCCCTGTCGTCGCTCGACAAGGGAATCTCACTGTTGCCGGCTGGCGATAAACAATCTTTGAGTCAGGCCTATCTCACCAGAGCGACGTTCCTTGACAAGTTTTTAGAAACCGATTCGGCCGAAGTGTTGAACAGTTACAAGAAAGCTATCGAGATAAATCCCAATCAGGAGACTTACACCAAGCTCATAGATTACTTGGTCAACAATAACGAAACCGAAGAAGCCAACAGCATGGCAATAGAAGCCTATCATGTGCTTGGCGAGGCGCAGTGTGGCGATGATTTGCTTGCGATGGCTGGCGAGGCTTTCAGGTTGAAAGGCGATCATGCCAAGGCGATGGAGATTGCCAATAAAGTGCTTAGCAATGATCCCACCAACACACAATCGAGGGAAACACGTTCTTCATTGTACAACGAGCAAAAGAATTACAGTGCCTATGTCGACGACATTATAACACTCTCTAACGCTGGTGCCGTGACAGGCATTACCTCGCTGCTCTTGGATGTGATAGATGCCAGCGACGACAACTGGGACATGGTCATTGACAAGGTGCATCAAGCCCAGGACAATGATGACGAGGATGCCAAGACCAATTGGTACCTTGTGGAAGGATATCTCAACATACACCACAAAGGCGACTACCGCACTGCTCTCGACTGCTTCAAGAAGGGTGCGGAATATACCTATACTTCCAGTCTGTTCACCCGAATCGCCGAGTGCTATTACGCCATGGGCGAGGTGGACAACGCGCTGCAAGTCATGGAAGACGCCATAGTGCTCTATGCCAAGGAGCAGCAAGAAGAGGACGAAGAAGAAGAGGTCGCCGATTACCGCTGCCTGTTGCAGAAGATTGAAATGGAGATGGACTGTGGACTCGTCGACCAGGTGATAAACGATGCCGAGGTGTATCGCATCATCGTGGGCGACGGCGAGCAGTCGTTGCAGGCCTACATGGCACTGGAATGGGCCTATTTCATGCAAGGCAAATACCGCGAAGCACTTAAATACAACCAGATGTGGCTTGATGCCGATGATGACGACCGCATCAACATCCTCTATCGCCGTGCCTACATACTCTATGGTGTGGGACAAGTAGAGCAGGCACAGAAGATTCTGAGTGAGCTGCTGTGCGACGAGAGCAATTTCGAGGACAATCAAGAGCTCAAGTTCAATTGTCTTGTGCGCATGGGCCGCAGCCAGGAGGCTAAGGCTATCCTTGACAAGCTCGTTGCCGACCAAGAGCACTTCAATGCTTTGAGTCAGGAGGAGAAAGAAGCCGTCGAGACTGTGCCCGAATGGATGTCGCTTTACAATATCGCCTGCTCCTATTCGGTGCTTGGCGACAGCGAGAAGGCCATCTATTACCTGCGGCGTCATTACGAGGAGACCAGCGGTGTTGACGGTATGAACTATAATTATACCATTCTGGACTATGACTTCGACAACATTCGTCAGAATCCGGAATTCATGGGTTTGATAAACGAATATAAGAACAAATGGCTTAGCGGCACTCTAATGCGCAAGAAGAAATAATGAGCGACTCAACCGAAGAAACACCTCGATGGAAGAAGCTACTGATAGGCTTCTCGCTGCTGCCGCTGCTGTGGTGGCCAGTATCGTTGTTGCACGACACGGGCTACATCATGAGTGGCATCGAGCGTGTGTTGATGATGATATTTCCTTTCTATGCTCTCATCTCGGTGGCACTGGCATGGCACTGCCGCAACGAGCGGCCCGAGGTCATGTGGGTGCTCATTTTGGTGCTCTGGCTGAGCTATGCCGCCATCTTTGCAATGGCAGCAATGTGAGAAGAAATAGATAGTCAAGAGCTTCTACAACCTATTTAAATGATAACTAAAAACCAAATAACTGACAATGACTAACGACTTAAAGATTTTCTGCAAGAACACACAGGAGTATATCGACATTGACGGTGGCGACACCTTGCAGCAGATATATGAGACAATTGAAAAACGCATCCCATTCAAGCCCGTCTGCGCTATGGTCAACAACAGAGTGGAGTCGCTGGGATATCCTGTGTTCGGGCCAAAACTGGTCGAATATGTCGAGACAATGTCGCCACAAGGCATCAGGGTCTACATCCACTCGCTGTGCATGATTCTGTACAAGGCGGTGGTCGACACCTTCCCAGGTAAGCGGCTGCGCATCGAGCATAGCATCTCGGGCGGTTTCTACTGCACCATCAAGCACGACGCAGAGCTTCTCACGCCAGCCAACATTGAGCGCATCAAGGCACGCATGCGCGAGATTGTGGACCAGGACATCAAGTTTGTGCGCCGCGAACGCCTCACCGCCGATGTCGTGGAAATGTTCCGCAAGCAGGGACTCAACGACAAGGTGCGCCTGCTCGAGTCGAGCAACGACCTCTACACCGTGTTCTACAAGCTCGACGACATCATCGACAGCTACTACGAGCCTCTGGCACCCTCCACTGGCTACATCAAGGTTTTCGACCTCGAGCCCTACAAAGACGGCATGCTGCTGCTGGGCCCCGACCGCAACGACCCGAGCAAGCCACGCAAGTCTTACCCCATGGAGAAAATGTTCAAAGCTTTCACCGACTATGTGAAGTTCAACGACATCGTGGGCCTTGACGACGTGGGCACTCTCAACAAAGGCATCGACTTGGGAAGGGCCCCCGACGTGATCAACGTTTCGGAGGCGCTGCACGACAAGATGTTCTCGCGCATTGCCGACGACATCACACGCCGTTATCAAGAAGGGGGCGCACGCGTGGTGCTCATTGCAGGACCATCGTCGAGCGGCAAGACCACCTCAAGCAAGCGACTGGCCATTCAGCTGATTACCAACTATATTGTGCCGCGGGTAATCTCGCTCGACAACTACTTCGTCGACCGTTCACACACACCGCTCGACGACAAGGGCGACTACGACTACGAGTCGCTCTATGCACTCGACCTGGAGCAGTTTAACAAGGACCTGAAGGCTCTCATCAATGGCGAGGAGGTGAGAATGCCCACCTACAATTTCCACACCGGAGAGCGTGAATATCGTGGCGACACCCTCCAGCTCAAAGAGAACAACATCCTGCTCATGGAAGGCATACACGGCCTTAACCCTGAGCTCACCAAGGACATTGCCGAGGAAATGAAATATCGCGTCTATGTGAGCGCTCTCACCACCCTCAACATCGACGACCACAACTGGGTGTCGACCAGCGACAACCGACTGCTCAGGCGCATTGTGCGCGACTACAAGTATCGCGGAGCCGATGCCCGAGCCACCATAGCCCGCTGGCCAAGCGTGCGACGTGGCGAGGAAAAGTGGATTTTCCCCTATCAAGAGAATGCCGATGCCATGCTCAACTCGTCGCTGCTCTTTGAGCTCGCCGTGATGAAGGAGCAGGCCGAGACCATTCTTCGTCAGGTGCCAAGCAGTGTCCCAGAGTATGCCGAGGCAAGCCGCCTGTTGCGATTCCTGCGCTACTTCAAGCCCATCAGCGACAGCACCATCCCGAGCACCAGTTTGATTAGGGAATTCCTGGGTGGCAGCAGCTTCAGGGAATGATTATCGCTATCTCGTGATATATCAGCACAGTTATATGTCGCATAACACGCAAAAAGCGCCTCCAGCAAAAAAATGGAGGCGCTTTTAGTGTATGTGCTTGTCTTTAAAGAGTCAAGATAATCAGTCCCACCATAGTGGCTAACACTGACTACTTATATAACTTGACACCCATGTTGAGGTTATTGAACCTTGTAGGTCAAAGTTCCAGTGCGCTCGATGCTCTGTCCCTTGGGTACTTTGAAACGAGATTGCTTCGCCAGTCCCAGGCAGATGTTGCAGGCACGCTGATTTGAGCGCAGCGTACCACCTGTCACGGTTGCACTCCTCACATTTCCTGTGGGGCTCACGGTTACTCTGATGACCACTGTGCCTGGTCCTGGGCAGGTGGCTGTGGGGAAGTATTCGAGTGTGTAACCATCAAGTCCGCTTATGCCAGGGCGTCCAACGCTTTTTCCATCGTTAGAGCCATTGGGATTGCCCTGCTTTCCTTGTCCACTGCCATTGCTGGCACCAAATGCGTTATCGACGCGCCTGCTGGAGTGACTGCTTGACGACGAAGGTGTGTTGGTGGGCTTGGTCGAAGCTTGACTGGTGGGATTGCCGCGCCTTTGCGCATTGCCAGGCTGGTTGGTGTTGGCCTGCGCTTGAGGCCGCTTGTTGGTCTGCGCAGGAACATTCATGGGTGATTGTCGGTTGGTGGTGACTTGCTGCTTGGGTGGCTCGTTGACTGAGCCTTGATCCTGGAGGTCGTTTTGTCCCGTCTGCTGTAGATTTTCTTGTGCATCGCTCTCCATGAGCGACTGTTCACCGTTGGGTGCCATGTCGTCCGATGCTACAGGTTCCAAGAAGTCACCCAAGGCAATGTACTCCTCACCGCCAAAGACGATGGAGTCTTGCAACAGCTGTTGCGACTGCTCATCATCGTCGAGACGGTTGTACTTCATGCTTGTGAGCATGAGCAATTCCACGATGCACAATCCCAAGAGCAACGTGATTATTGCAGCATACCGTTTATTCCTGTTTTCGTTATTTTTAGCCATCTATAAAGATTTCGGTGGGTGGATGAGTGTGTGAAGTGAGGATTTATTGATAGGCGGGTTGTGATGGTGCTGCCTCGGGTGCTTCATCACTGTAGTCGCCATCACCATAGGCCTGAGAGTCGTCGATAGCAGCACCTTCTTCGCCTTGTGGTTCGGGCTCTGGTGCCGCATAGGTGTCGTTGGCTGGTTTAGTAGCAAGAACAACCTTTATTCCCACTTTAGAACCCTTGTCGAGGATGTCTACAATCTTGCCATAAGGAACGTCTTGGTCGGCATGAAGAGCGATAAATTGTGAAGGGTCGCTCTCCTTGACCGCCATCAAGAAGCCATAGAGCTGGTCGTCGGGCAGCGGCTTGAGGTCGCCTTGCGAGATGGAGTCGCCCTGAGTGGCAAACATGTTCAAGTCCTTGTCGATAAAAATTCGCGTCGTGGGCTTGATTGCCGTCTGCTGGCTGCTCTGTGGCAGGTTCACCTCCATCGCCGAGGGAAAGACAAATGTGGAAGTGACCATGAAGAAGATGAGCAGCAAGAAGATGACATCGGTCATAGACGCCATGCTGAACATCGACAGAGTCTTATGTTGTCTCTTTAGTGCCATAGTCAATCAAGGTTAGCGTTTGTTGAAGTGAGGAGGTTGAGCTGCTGGCTCATTCAGGAGGTCCATGAACTCCATGGTGTTGCCCTCGAGTCGGTTCATGATTTTATTCACTCGAGAGGTGAGATAGTTGTAGGCAAAGAGAGCCAAGATGCCCACTACCAGACCGGCAACGGTTGTCATCAACGCTTCGTAGATACCGCTTGCCAGGATGCTCACGTTGCTGTTCTGTCCGGCGCTGGCAAGAGAATAGAATGCCTGAACCATACCGGTCACGGTGCCCAGGAATCCAATCATTGGAGCACCTGCAGCTGTTGTGGCAAGCCAGTTGAAGCCTTTCTCCATTCTTGCAATCTCCATGTTGCCCACGTTCTCGATAGCTACGAGCACGTCGTTCATGGGGCGGCCTATGCGCGACACACCCTTCTCAATCATGCGAGAGTATGCTGTGTTGGTTGTCTGGCACAGTTGTTTTGCATCTTCTATTTTACCTGCTTGAATCAAGCTCTTGATTTGTTGTAGAAACTGCGAGTCGGCCTTTGTCACCCTGCTGGTGGCGAACAGTCGCTCAAAGAAAATGTAAATGCTCACGAGCAGGAGCAATGCGAGTGGAATCATGAGCCAGCCTCCCTTGAGGGTCAAGTCCCACACCGATAATACAGCGCTCTTTGCGCTTTGAGTTGCCACTTGGGCTACAATCATGTTAAGTATTGCCATGATGCTTAGATTTTTTATTTTTGTGTTGTTATTAATTGCTTGTTAAATTGTTAATCACTCAAGACATTTCTGATAGGCCGCGATGGTGTGCTCGAGACCTAAATACAGTGCGTCGCTAATCAGGGCATGCCCTATCGATACCTCGTCAAGGTAGGGAACGTTGTCCTTGAAGTACCTGAGGTTGAGCAGGTTCAAGTCGTGACCGGCGTTGAGACCCAGGCCTTCGCTGTGAGCCACAAGTGCGGCTTGGCGGTAGGGTTCGACGGCTTTCTCGGGGTCGTGAGAGAACATCTCGGCATAGGGGCCCGTGTACAGCTCTACCCTATCGGCTCCCACACTGGCAGCCTGACGCACTCGCTCTTCAAGCGCGTCGACAAAGATGCTCACTCTGATGCCTGCATCCTTGAGGCGTTCAACGATGTTGCACAGGAACTCTCTGTTCTCGGCGATGGGCCATCCTTGCGATGAGGTGAGCACGCCAGGAGCATCGGGCACCAAAGTGGCCTGATGAGGTTTCACCTGAAGCACGATTTCCATGTATCGCTCGTCGGGAAAGCCTTCGATGTTGAATTCGGTGTGCAATGCTGGCCGCAGCGTGTAGACATCGTCGCGTGTGATGTGACGCTCGTCGGGACGAGGATGCACCGTGATACCGTTTGCTCCAAATTTCTCGCAGTCGAGAGCCACCTGCAAAACATTTGGCAGGTTGCCTCCGCGAGCATTGCGTAAAGTGGCTATTTTATTTACATTTACACTCAGATTTACCATAAAAAAGTTGCTTTGCTATTTTTATAACGTGTTGTTTTCTTATATTAGTGCCTCAATGTGGGCAAAAATTACTATATTTGCCGACAAATAAAGCACAAGTTACTCGTTTTAAAAGTACAAAAGTAAAAGTAATTAGTGAGAAATAAAAAGAAAATAGCACTTTAAAAAGATTTTTCAACGTTTTTCACAAATTTACCTCGATTTCTAAAACCCTTTCAGCTATGAAGATTGCACTTTTTGGCAATAGTTATCAAGAGAAATACAAGGCTCAATTGGCCGAATTTGTCTTATATATAAAGCAAGCAGGAGAGCTTATTGTGGAAGAGAATTTCAGCAATTATCTTGACAAGCTCGGCATTGACACCAGCGATGTGCCCACTTTTGGAGACGACAGCTTCGAAGGGGCCTCGATTGCGGTGAGCATTGGAGGTGATGGCACATTGCTGAGCAAGGCGGCCCTCATGGCACGAACCAGCACACCAGTGGTAGGGGTCAATACAGGGCATCTGGGTTATCTTGCAGCTTGCAGGCTCAACGAGGCGCAGCTCATGATAGAAAACATCAAGGCAGGCAAGTGCCGGCACGAGGACCGCACCATGCTGCAGCTCATGAGCATCGACGGCAAGCCATGCGACAACATTGTTGCTCTCAACGAGATAGCTATTCTCCGACAGGATACCACATCGATGATTTCCATTCCCACCACCATCAATGGAACAATATTGACAACCTATAAAGGCGACGGACTGGTGATAAGCACTCCCACGGGCTCTACGGCCTACAACATGAGTGCCGGAGGACCCATTATCATGCCCTTGACAAGTTGCCTCGCACTCACACCCATCTCCCCTCACTCGCTCACGATGCGACCCATAGTGATTGCCGACGACTCTGAGATAGTAGTGACCATCAACACACGTGCAAAGTGGATACAGGTGAGTGTCGACGGTATGGCGATGACGCTCCCCAGTGGCAGCACGGTGAAGATAGCTCAAGCACCCTACAAGCTCAAGGTAATACAAAAACAGAATCATAACTTTGCCAATACCCTGCGCGAGAAACTGCTGTGGGGCGCCGATCAAAGGTGATGCACAATTGCACTACTTAACACTTAAAAAATGTTTCTTCCTCCATTACTGAAACCAGGCGACAAGATTGCCATAGTATCACCCTCGGGGGCAGTGCTACCCGAGAGGGTGGACGGCGCGGTGCGTGCCTTCGAGAAATGGGGGTTTGTGCCAGTGCTGGGAGAGCATTGCAAGCAGGAGTGTAAAACCTATGGTGTGATAAGCCACAGTGCGCCCTGGCAGGATCGCCTGAGTGACTTGAACCAGGCTCTCCACGACCCCGAGGTACGCGCCATCTTGTGCAGCCGTGGTGGATATGGAGCAGTGCATCTGCTGGAATATCTCGACTTGGATTATATCGCCAGCCATCCCAAGTGGATAGTGGGCTTCAGCGACATCTCGGCACTGCATGCCGCTTGGCACCGCGCCGGTGTGATGAGCATCCACTCGCCCATGGCCAAGCATCTCACCCTCCACGACATTGACGATGAGATTAACCAAATCAACTATAATATCATGACTCGTGGCGAGTTTCCATCCTATCGGGTGCTCCCCCACCCCCACAACCGCTGCGGCACTGCCACGGCAACCATCACTGGCGGCAACCTGGCTGTGCTCATGTCGCTGCTTGCCACCCCGTTCAACATGATAAAGCCGGGAAATATAATTTTCATCGAAGATGTTGCCGAGCAGGTCTATCAAGTGCAGCGATTGCTCTATCACCTGCGGTTGGCTGGCATTCTGCCCAATTTAGCTGGACTGATAGTGGGGCAGTTCACCAAGCACCGTGGCGAGGAGACAACGGCGATGGTCGACATGATTGCCGACATGGTGGCACCCTACGGCTACCCAGTAGCCTTCAACTTCCCCATTGGCCACATCCCACGCAACGTGCCCATAGTGGAAGGTGCTACAGCCACCCTCGACGTGACTCCCACTGCCACCAAGCTAAGCTTCGCTTGGTGAAAAGGGTTATCTTATCACTGGCCAGTTGAAAGCTTTGAGTTTTTTCTCTAATTCTTTCTCGCGCCCCATCAGGTAGGTGTTGACAAGTGCGTGGAACTGTGGCGAGTGGTTCATGTGGGTGAGGTGTGCGAGCTCGTGACACACAATGTATTCTATGAGCTCGGCAGGAAGAAAGACAAGGTTTGCCGAGAGCTGTATCACCTTGCCGGGAGTGCAGTGGCCGAGTTTGCGCAACCCTCGACCTATCTCGAAGTGGTTAGGAGCCACTCCCACCCTCTGGGTGATGCTCTTGGCCAGTGGCAGCAACAGCCTTGAAGCTTTGTCTTGCGCCACCACCTTCAGCGCCTTGGAAATCCATTTCTTGGTGTTGTGGTTGTCGAAATCGATGCCTTGTGGCACACTCACTGTCACATGGGTTTCGCTGTACCCGAAAACGATTCTGCCGGGCAGCTTGTCCTGCTCATCAATAGTTATGGTAAAGTCGTAGCACTGAATCACCTGCCCTGTGTGGTAGGAAATATCATTCTTTTCTTTAGCCTTGCGCAGCTTGGGGCGTATGTCGTTGAGCACGCGCTCGATGTCGGCGCGTGATACCACTGCTGGCACGCTCATGTAGAGGGTTCCGGCTTTCCATCGCATGGTCATGTTGCGCATGTTGCGGCGCACTGTGAGCAGCACCCGACCAAACTCCTTGTCCTCAATAAAATACACAGGTTTTTTAAGTAGTGAATGTTAAGTGTTAAGTAAAACCGCAAACGGCTTTTATGTGTGTAGTCAATGCACTTAACACTTATGACTTAATTGTTTATCCTGTCACTTGCACCGTAATCCCTGTCTCATTCTCGATGTGGCGAGCTATGCGCTTGAGGTCCTCGACAGGCACTTTCACCAGCTTTTGCTCGGGAGTCTTGCGGTCGATGGTGTAGAGCATGATCTCGCGGGGTTTGATGGCAAGATAGGCATTGATCAGGGCATCGATCTCGGCATCGGTGGTGTTGTCCACTATCTCACCGTCGTGCTCGCCGCGCACCATCATGGTCTGGACAATGCACTTGCCGCCAAAGGCTTTCAGGTCCTCGATAATACCTTGTGGCAGCACATTGGGCGACACGGGGCGGTTAATCAATCGCATGGTGCGGGCCACGGCACTGTCGAGCTTGAGGATGTTGTTGTCCACCTGCTTGAGGGCGGCAATCACATTGGGGCGACCAGCCATCGTAGCGTTGCTCAGCACGCTCACTTTAGCTTCAGGAAAATACTGGTTGCGCAGGTTTATCACGTCATGCACTATCTCCTTGAAGTTGGGGTGCAATGTGGGCTCGCCGTTGCCCGAGAAGGTTATCACGTCGAGTTTCTCGCCAGCCTCGTGCATCGCCTTGAGTTTGGCTTTGAGTTGCCTTTTCACTTCTTCGCGCTTCGACACACCAGTGGTGCCAGGTCCCTGGGCGTTGTAGCCTGCCTCGCAGTAGAGGCAGTCAAACGAGCAAATCTTGCCATCGTTAGGCATGAGGTTAATACCAAGTGAAGTCCCCAGCCTGCGGCTGTGGATGGGACCGAATATCGTACTTGTAAATAAAACTGTTTGCATGATTATCTATTTTTATACATTTATCTAACAACTCGGGTGAATACAGGCAGTTTGCCGTTTGCCACTGTTACATAGATTTTTATTGTTATTCCTGAAAAGGAGGTTTTTTCTGGTCTTAAATCACTAACAGAAAGCATGTCTACGGCAGTATACAAGTATTCTATGCCATAAGGAATGCTGCGTGTTGCCACTTCCACCGCCTTGGCTTTAATCATGGGATAATTGCCAACAGCTGCGTCAAAAATTTTCGCTTCAGCATCATTCACAGCATGTGGTTTTGAGAACTCTGGGAGCTTAACGTATGGTCCTTCAATAAACCCACTTTCTTTCAAAAACTGGTCAACCTCCTCGGGCATAGCATCCATGCGGGCAGCACGCACTCCATAGCCGTCAAGAATCTTTGCTTTAGGCTGAGCATGGGCAAGGTTGGCAGCACTCGACTCCAGGCCTCCGCTGCCAAAGGTGCAGAATGGAACAATAGTCTTGCCACTCAGGTCCACTTTGTTGAGCAGCGTGGCAATGGGTGGAGCATAGGTTCCATACCAAATGGGATAACCCAGAAATATAACGTCATACTTGGCAACATCAACCTTCAGAGGCTTGATTTCGGGCGTGATTCCTTGCTCACGCTCTTTCTTGCTGCGCTCAATGGTTGCCTTGTAATCTCCGTCATAGGGGGTTACAAGCGCAATTTCCTCAATGTCGGCTCCAAGCTTGGTGGCAATTTCCTCGGCCACAGCCTTGGTATTCGACGTCTGCGAATAATAAAGCACAAGAGGCTTTTGTGCATTTACATTGATTCCACACATTAAAGCCATAGCTGTTATCATTATCCATTTAAAGAAATTCATAATCTATTATGATTTAAGTCGTTTGAATAGTTCAATATATTGCCCGGCAATCTTCGAGGCAGCAAACTTGCGCTCCACCTCATCGTGCAGGAATTGTCGCGAAACATTGGCGTTGATAGCCCACTCGATACCCGCTGCCACGCTCGCCGGGTCTTTATACTCGGCAATGTAACCGGTCTTCATGTGGTCTACTATATCGGCCTGTCCACCCATCCCGAAGGTCACTGGCAAGCATCCGCTCGCCTGGCCCTCGATGAGCGTGCCAGGCAGGTTCTCATAGAGGGCTGTCGAGAGCACGATGTCGCTGTGCCGGTACAAGCGGCTCAGCTGCTGAGTCGAGGCTATGGTGCCAAGATAGGTGCAAGGCACTTCAATCTTGTTGAGCAGCGACTTGTCGTGCAAGTCACCATAGAGCACTAGGTGAATCTTTTCGGCAAGTTCGGGTTTATTCTGAGCAATGTATTGCGTTGTCTCTATAAGCTCCTTGAAGCCCTTCACCTCAACGTCGAGCCTGCGTGCACCCATCACTATTATCTTCTTGTCGGCAGGAATTCCCTCAATGCCGTTTTCTAGTCTTGTGTAGTCAAAGTCATTGATGGGGAAGGCATTATAGATTACACTCAGGTCGCAGTCGGCCATCGACGTACTTTGCTTGCAGCACTCGGCAAGCCAGTGACTCACTGCCACAAAGTGGATACGAGCCTGCTCATAGAGCTTGCGCTTTTTCTCTTGAATCGTTGTTGAGAGGTCGTTGCCCTTGGTCTTGAGCAATGGGCAGCTGTGGCAACGCTCTTTATATCGCTCGCACTCAAACGAGTAGTGGCACACGCCAGTGCAGTTCCACATGTCGTGCATGGTCCACACGATGGGTTTGCCGCTCTGGGCCAGTTGTCTAACGCCCTTTAACGACATTGTTCCCTGGTTCACCCAGTTCAGGCACACAACATCGGCATCTTTTACCCACGGGTGAGAAGCGATATTGATTCCGTGCGAACCAGTGTCGATTTTGAACAGGGTGTCGCGCCTCATGCCGTTGCGCATGAACACACCCAGGCGCTCGGCAAGGAAGTTCCACTTGTTGCGCAAGCTGCTTCCCATCACGCCCACCAGCGCATCGCCGCTCTGGCGGTCGATGACGAGCATGCGTGCATCCACGCCTTTTTCCTGAAGGGCATGTGCGAGCCTGAGCGACACTATCGCCGCCCCACCCTGCATGTCGCTGTGGTTTACTATCACTACCTTCATAGCGCGTTATCCATTTAGTGGCAAGTCAACCTTCTCGCCGTTGAGTTTCACAATTCTTGCCGGGTTGCCGGCAACGGTGCTGCGAGCCGGCACGTCGCTGTTCACCACGGCACCCGCGCCAATGGTGGCATTGTCGCCTATCGTCACACCGCCAAACACCGTGGCGCCAGTGAAGATTTTCACGTTGTCGCCCACCGTGGGACGGCGGCCCTGCTTGTCGTTGCCCAGGGTGACCAGTTGCAGGCAATAGAAGTTGTCGCCTATGCTCTCGGCGTTGAGGTAGGTGGCATAGTTGTGCTCGAAATGACAGCCAGAGCCTATGCTTGGGCACCAAATGTTGAGCGTGCGCTCTGGTGGCAGCAGCCACTTGATGAACGCCGACTTATACTCGCCCATGCGATAGTAGAACAGGTTGCGGAACACACGCTGGCGAGTGCACACCTTGACAAATGTCACCACTCCACCATCGCCCTCGCCATACTTGCACAAGTCGCGGTCAATCTCCTTGCGGTGGCACAGATACAAGGCAATGTGCGGAAGCATCCTGAGCGACGATGCCGACAGTAGCGCAAATTGTGTGTAAGGATTCATAATTCTGGTGCATCAAGTTTATAGAGTGCAAAAATAAATAAAATCTGCGACAACTCAAAACTCAAAAAAAACTATTTCCTCCCGAAGTCGGCAGGAATTTCGCCCCACTTGTCGGTCTGCCATTTGTAGATGGGGTTCTCTGTGTTGTGGGTCTGCAGCCATTGTTCGGCGCGGGCCACAATGTCGAGCAGTTGTGAGTTCTTCTGGGTGCGCTCGAGTTTGGTGCCGCATTTGCGCTTCTTGACCCAAATCTGTGCCGTGCGGCTGTCGCTGTAGATAGCTGTGGTGCTGTCGCCACGATTGTAGAGCATCGCCAGCGCATGAACGATGGCAAGAAACTCGCCTATGTTGTTAGTGCCCTCGGCAAATGGACCCTGATGGAAGATTTGCGCTCCGGTGTAGACATCCACGCCGCGATATTCCATCGCACCGGGATTCTTGCTGCACGCGGCATCAACGGCCCAGCTGCCGGGAATGATTTCGGGGATGAGTGTGTAGTCCACCTCGTCTTTACGGCGAGGGGCGCTGGCAATGGCACGAAGCACGTTGCGCGCCTCTTCATCATAGCCGTTGCGCCACGCCTCGATGGCATCTTGCTGATTGTCGAAGCTCTTGTAGCGGGCGCCAGGGTAGCCCTTGGTGCGCAACTGGCACTCGACCCAAGTGTCGCACACACCTGGCTCGGTGCCTACCCACACCACATACCACTTTCTCTTGTTACTCGACATATTTTTCTCATTTTTTTCTTTTGCAAAGGTAAAAAAACTGTGACAAATATGCAAAATCATTATTGACGACCTTAATTTTTGTTTGTAAAAACAATAAAAATCGCTAACTTCGTGGCGATGAAACCAATTTTCTTGATAGGATACATGGGATGCGGCAAGACCACACTGGGCAAACCGCTTGCCAACCTGCTGGGGTGGCGCTTTGTCGACCTCGACATCTACATCGAGCAGCAGTGCGGCATGACCGCCAAGCAGGTTTTCACCACTCACGGCGAGGCCCACTTCCGCAAGCTGGAGCGGGAGGCGCTCGAGCAAGTTGTAGCAATGGGAGGCAACACAATAGTGGCATGTGGCGGAGGCACTCCGCTGCAGCCTGGCAACATGGAGCTCATGAACCGAGTGGGCATCACCGTGTGGCTGCAGACCAGCGTCGAACGCATAGCCTCGCGCCTGGTGCTCCCCGACCAACGCAGCAAGCGCCCACTGCTTAGCCACATGAGCGACGAGCAGATAAAGCAATCGGTAATCGACGGCATAGAGGCACGCTCGCCATTCTACGAGCAGGCTCAGCTGCGCTTCGACTCCACACACCTTGAGAGCGAGGATCAAATAGCCGCTACCGCCCGCCAGCTTGCCCAACTCTTAACTCTTAAATCTTATCTAACATCACCTCATCCTCTTTAGTGGCAGAGGGAGATGCAGACAGAACATGCTCTACATTTTCATCAAACTCACGTTACTCTCCCAACGGGCTTACTTCTTTTTTTCTCGCGGCTTGCCTCTTGTTGATCAGGTGTGAAATCAGCAGTGCGAAAGCGATGAACAAGGCTTCCCACATCAAATCGGTCAGCAAGCGGTTAGTGATATAGTTCCAATTGCCCATGTCGGAGGCCACAATGTAGCCTATCACGAAGACGACAATCCCCGTCATCTCATATCCTACCGCTATCACTGTTACAACGCGCCACATGGTGCCCCAAGCGTTATAGCCAAAGATTTGATAATAGGTTCGGTAAATCACTATCACTATGATAATGTAGACGATGGTGTTAATCACGGTGTCGGTGGTCTCCTGGCTGATTGATGAGGTGTCGGTGATTAGGTCAAGTACCCAGGTTAATATTTTGACAAGCATCAAGACGATGAGCACCTGCATGCTGTTAAACACCTGGATGAAGAAACCCTGTGGCAGGTTGTGGCGGGCACAACGGGGAGAGTAGCGAAACACAACCCATGTGGGCACAATAAGAAATGAAGTGTACACAAGCAACGCCCAGTCGAAATGCCTTAAAGCCCAGTCATAGAACAAATTGAGGTTGTAGTTTATCATCGACTCAACATCGCCTGGCTTGGCAGAAGCCACCGAGGTGCTATCATCAAAGTCAATCAGGTTGTAAATCAGCAGTGCCGCAACCGACAGTATCACCAGCATCTTCACTGGAGGGAAACTAATCTGGCGGCGGCCGCTGATGTAGGCGGCAATCAGGTGCCCTGGCATGAGCATGAGCTGCCACAGCGTCAGCGGCAGCGATCGAGTGCTCAGTCCCCACAAGTCCATAACTCCCTCCTTGATTGATTTCCACGTGATGTGGCCCTTGCCAGTGGGCAAGCCGCACACAGGGCAGTAGTTGCCACGATAGTCATCGCCACAGCATGGGCAGTGGTTCAATTGCGTCTTGTCGCAGGTGAAATCCATCAACTTGCGCTGCCGATGAGACGGCTTTCTGAAGTGTTTCATAAATTGCTTTTTTTTAAAGTCTTTCCTGGCGTTCCTATTTTTTAACGGAAACCAAGTCAAGCACAACCTCGCCCCCGAGCACTATGCCAGCGGCCGCTGGCACCCAGGCATTACTCGCAGGAGCCTGACGCGTGCCCTGCTTCACCCTCTCGCCCTCCTCACACGACTTGCGAGGCTTCTCCTTGCTGAAGACGCACTTGAAGTGCTCTATGCCCTCTTTGCGGAGTTTCTTGCGCATGATGCGTGCCAGGGGGTCAACGTCGGTCTCGCCAATGTCGGCAACTCGAAATGCACTGGCATCGAGCTTGTTGGCTGCTCCCATGCTGCAAATGATGGGAACCCCCAACCGCGTGCAGCGGCGCACGAGCTCCATCTTGGCACTAACGGTGTCGATGCAGTCCACCACGTAGTCATACTGGCTCAAGTCCACCTCATCGGCATTACCCACCATATAGAACATCTTGAAACCCCTAACCGCGCACGCGGGGTTGATGTCGAGCACTCGCTCCACAGCCACATCCACCTTGTGGCGCCCTATGGTGCTTGTGGTGGCGATAATCTGCCGGTTGATGTTGCTCTCGCTCACCACATCGTTGTCGTAGAGGTCGAGCTTCCCAACGCCACTGCGTGCCAGCACCTCGACGACGTAGCCGCCCACGCCGCCCACGCCAAACACCGCCACGCGGCACTCCGCAAGCTTCATTATCGCCTCCTTCCCCAGCAGCATCTCCGTGCGCTGGAATATCATGTCTCTCATTATTTCAATACAACAAAATCAAGACACAAAATTAATTACTTTTTTCTACTTCCACAAGCCCACACTTGTTTTTAGTAATATACATCCTCACAATCTCATGAATTATTTGGAATTATTTGTAACTTTGCCTGGCAAAAACACAAGATAGTTATGAAATATTTTATCGTTGACGCGTTCACTACCGAACCCTTTGGCGGCAACCCCGCCGGGGTGGTGATGCTTGAATACGGGAAAGACTTTCCTGAAGACGCTTTTATGCAGCAGGTGGCTGCTGAGTTCAGATATTCGGAGACAGCGTTTGTGAAACGTCACAGTGACAATGAGTTCACAGTGCGCTATTTCACTGGTTGCGGTGAGGTGGACCTGTGCGGACACGCCACTGTCGCCACATTTGGGGTGCTCGCCCATACCGGCGCAGTACCAGCAGGGATCATGTGTCTCAACCACACGCTCGCTGGCGACCTGAAGGTGGAGATTGCCGAAAAGGTGATGATGGAGATGGCCTCGCCACAGGTGTTGCCCGCCAAGGTCGATGAGGAACGACTGCACCGCATCATGGGAGTTGAGGACATGCAAATCAATCTCCCTGCAATGGTGGTGAGCACAGGCTTGCCCGACATCATGATGCCGGTGCAAAGCATTGATGAGCTCAACACGTTAAACATTGATATGGATGCACTTGCGCAGCTGAGCAAGGAGTTTGGCGTGACAGGTGTCCATGCCTTTGCCATTGGCGATGATGACTTTACCGCTCACGTGCGCAACTTTGGCCCCCTATATGGCATCCCCGAGGAGAGCGCAACTGGCACAGCCAATGCCGCCCTCACCCACTATCTGCACCACAACGGAATAATCACTGCTCCTGCCGTGTGTCGTTTCCTTCAAGGCGAGACCATGGGCCGTCCATCGACTGTGGAGACCTCGCTGCACGACGACGGCACCATCTGGGCGGGAGGAAAGAGCGCCATAATCGCTGCTGGTGAATTGCTAATATAGCGTAAATCAAGCCAAAAACTATCGAATAAGCAAAAAAAATGCCTCATGTTTTGGCGGTTTCAAACTTTTGATGTAATTTTGCATCCGCTTTTCGGCTCACATCGAGCACGTGAGCGGTCCCATAGCTCAGTTGGTTAGAGCACCTGACTCATAATCAGGGAGTCCTTGGTTCAAGCCCAAGTGGGACCACGCTTCCAAATCGCTAATCGCTTGTTAATGAGTGGTTAGCGATTTTTGTTTATTAAATCTTTTTTATTTTTGCCCTAAAAAAGTAGTGATTTCCAATGTAAATAAGCATTTTTTTTCTAATTTTGCACATCTTTATAAAAATAATAGTGTAATGAAAAGACTATTACCACTAATAGTAGCAATAGCCTACGCTATGTTTAGCGTTGTTACTGCACAGGCGCATGACGTTGAGAATGTTGATAGCGTCGATCTTGCTCTGCCCATTGAGAATGTTGGCGATTGCGATGCTTCACCTGCCGACGCACCTGTTTTGGCTGATGCCACCGAGAAGGTTGCAATAAGCCCAGTGGCCATGAGTTGTGTAGTGCCTGGCGACGACATAAGACTCTATGAGCCTCCCAAGGCTCCCGACTTCAACTTTATCAAGAGCCGTACTAATCCAGCTGTTAAGCCTTATCGGTTCCTTGACGACCAAACGTGGGTGGGAATTCCACTTTTTTTATCTGGCCTCATTGCCAAGAGCGAGAAGACAGCTTTCCGTCAGGACTATAACAATCCAAACACCAAGATACGTCTCATAAAGACCAATTTCCACAATGAGATTGACAACTACACTCAGTATGTGCCATTGGCACTTACTATTGGTCTGAAAATAGCTGGTGTTGAGAGCCGCAGCGACTGGCCCAGGTTCTGGGCATCGTCGGCTGCATCGGCAGCAATTATGGCTGGACTGGTGAACGGAATCAAGTATACCGCCAGCGAAATGCGTCCCGACGGCTCAACCCGTAACTCATGGCCCAGTGGGCATACCGCCACGGCATTTCTTGCCGCAACCATCCTGCACAAGGAGTATGGCCTGACGCGCTCGCCATGGTACTCGGTGGGTGCCTACACCCTCGCTACAGCCACTGGCGTGATGCGCGTGCTGAACAACCGCCACTGGATTAGCGACGTGCTCTCGGGTGCGGGAATCGGTATCCTCTCGGTGGAGCTTGGCTACGGATTGATGGACCTGCTGTTCAAGAATCGAGGCTTGCAGCGTGGCGACCTGAGTGTCTTTCCCGACCTGCGCACCAATCCGTCGTTCTTTGCCATCTCGATGGGTATTGGATTGGGCAATAAGAACCTGTATTTGCCTCCATTCGAATTTGACTTGCCAAGCGAATTGTTTGGAGATGTGGATTTGAATGGTGATGAAGAGCCATTGCATCTCAAGTTCCGTTCGGCCACTGTAGTAGGTGCCGAGGGAGCTTATTTCTTCAACCCCTATATTGGCGTTGGCGGTAGATTAAGAGTGAAAGCCACTCCTATCAATGGCTGGAGCAAGTTTGCCCTGAGCGAGGAAGCCGACATGCAGGAGTTTTTCAATGACCCATTGTTTGTCAATTCATCCCAGAATATTGCTCTTACCATAGAGAGTGACCACATTACCGAGTTTGCTGCCGATGCGGGAGTCTATTTCAGTTATCCCTTCTCGTCACGTTTCGCGCTTGGTGCCAAGGCTCTGGTGGGCCGCAGCGTGATGGACGATATAGATATCAACGCAAGTTACACCGGCGAGCAACTCGAGTTCAACATGGAGAGCATTTTGGATGACGATGCACCCATGTTCAAGCCTTCGGGAAATGAGGTTAACTACGAGTGGGATTATATCGATGTGTCGGCCTCCAACTCGTTTAAGTTTGGCACAGGAGTCTCGCTCACCTACGCTCACAAGAACAACTTCTCATGGCGCGTGTTCTGCGACTATGATTACTCTCGCAAGACCTTCAAAGCTACTTATCATCCCCTGGGATTGATAGAAGGACTGTCGCCTGATATGGTCAGTTTCATGAGTGCGTTTGGCTGGGACATGACCAAGCCAGCGGTCTCGAGCGTCAAGAAGTCGCTGCATCAGTGGGTGCTGGGCGGCGCATTGTGTGTTTCGTTTTAAAAAAATTATAAATCAATGATATATGAAACAGATTATTACATTAGTATTCTTAGCCACAGCATTTGTCTCGGGATGGGCTCAGCAAACCAATAGCTACATCCCTTACAAGACATTTGATGGCGAGCACAAGAACGAAATTTCGGGCTACGTGATGGGCGGCAACAACGTTGTCACCGACAAGTTTGGAGGTCTCGAGGTATCCTACATGCGTCACCTCACTCCACGTTGGCATGTGGGCGGCGATGCCCAAATGCAGTTTGGTAAGGAATTGTTCTCAGTTGACGTACAAGGCGGTTATCGCTTGCCATTGAAGTATGGTAACATCTCGTTCGACGGCAAAATCATGTACAACTTTTACCACAAGTTCGGATTCCACGAGATGTCCTACAACATCTCGGCAACATGGGAGAGCGCCTACGTCGACATGCGACTGGGCGAGACACTCGTGCACTACCACAGCCACGTGTGGGGCACTGGATGGGGCTACACCGAGACTCCACTGCTCACATTCGGCTTCGGCGTGAACATCCGTCACCGCAACAACCCCTGGAACCTGGGACTCTTCTTCCGCAACTACGACGATTTCTACTACGAGAACTGGAATATCAACTGGGGCATCCGATGGTATGCCAAGGTCAAGAAGCGCTGGAACCTCTTCGGCGAGTTCAACATTCGCCCGGCAGGCTCCTTGAGCCAGCTGGCCAGCAAATATGAGGGTTCGGTAAAAGTAGGTTTAAAATATAAATGGTAATAACGACTATGAAAGCAAAATATATACTTATCGCAGCAATGGCTGCCGTAGCAATGCTCAACACCTCGTGCGAGAAAGTGAGCCCTCAAGGTGTGCTCATGGGTAACACTGCTGTTGAGGACCGCGTGAAGATGTCGCAGCTCTATTATCGAGACTATCTTCAAGATGCTGCCAACAACATCATTATTAACACACACGACAACAGCCCTCAAGGTTATTCGTTTCTTGTGGGATCCGACAGCCATGTCACAACCGACCCTGGACGAATGGATGAGATGTTCGCAATTGGCCTTGAGAACAACGACTTGCTCTATTGCCACCTTGGCGACATTGCCGACACAAAGCCTGAGTATTACATCACCCTCAACAAGTCGATTGAAAAGGGCAAGGAAAATTATGTGAAAAAATATTTTGAGCTTAACGACTATGGACGATTCGTGCGCAAGGATGATCCTTATGATCAATTTGGATATGCCTACAACGACATCAAGTTCCCATTCTTCCCCGTAGTGGGCAACCACGACCTCACACACAACGGCTGGGCGCTGTGGAGCAGCATGTTCCACTCGTCGTTCTATGAGTTCGACGTCTTGTGTGGATATGACGAAGAAGGAAATGAAATCAGGGACCATTTCATCTTCCTCGACACCGCCAGTGGAACCCTGGGCAAGCTACAGGTCGACCTCATCGAGCAAGGAATACTTGATGGCGAGGACTCTTATCGCCACACTTTCATCTTTGGACACACCAACATCTTCCTGCCACAGAGCATGCAGTTTGCCTCCACTTTCCCCCGAGAGGAAACATACTTCCTGCTCAAGCAGTTCGACAAGTGGAACGCCACGATAGTGTTCTGTGGGCACGTTCACAAGTGGGATGAGCGGGATTTCAACGCTGTTACATTCATGACCCTCGACTCGATGAGCGAGCGCAACAGTCCCAACCCAGGCGACTACCTCGTGCGCATCAAAATCACGCCCGAAGGCATGATCTTCCCCGAGAAGGTGCACATGAGCTATGTGGCTCCCAAGCCCAAATAATTGAAAGGGACACACACTCTGCTTGATTGGCAACACTTATTGAAATAGTAAGGCACTTCACCGCAAGTGGATGCACGGTGAAAATCGCTAACGTAGAACCCCTGGCTGCACCAGGGGCTCTTGACGATGCGCTGCACCAGCTCTCGCATTACCGCCGCGACAAGACAGTGCGCTACCGCTTCGACCGCGGCAAGCACTTGAGCGCGGGCGCAGGGCTGCTGCTCGACAACATGCTACGCGAGCACGGCCTGCGCGAGCGCGACATGCAATACTCTGAGGGCGAGCATGGCAAGCCGTTTTTCGTTAACCACCCCGAGCTGCACTTCAACCTCTCGCACAGCGGCAACCTGGTGGCGTGCGCCATGGGCAACAAACCAGTGGGGATTGATATTCAGAACATTGTCAAACTGCGTCGTAGCTTGGTCAACTACACTATGAGCGCGGCCGAGATTGCCCAACTCGATGCTATGACGAGTGTGGATGACCAAGAATTGTTTTTTACCCAGCTCTGGACCCTCAAGGAAAGCTACGTCAAGGCAACGGGCACAGGCCTGTCGCACAACTTTCCTTCATTTGCCGTGCACAGCGATGGCACCACCACTCCCCTACTCCCGCTTAATCCTCCGGCCACATTCAAGACCATGCGTGTTGCCCACAGCGTGGTGACAGTGGCAATAATAAGTTGAAACCGTGCAATACTTAGGCGAAACAATATCAATAGGAGTGGCTTTCTCATGGACCGCCACAGCTCTGCTGAGCGAGATGGGCAGCAAGCGCATGGGAAACGTCACGCTAAACTTCGTGAGAATGGCCATTACGCTGCTGTTCTCGGCCATTTTCTTCTGGTTGGTGACTGGTAGTCCGTTGCCGGCAAAAGCGAGCTCTGAGGCCTATTTATGGATGATGCTCTCGGGGCTGGTGGGCTATGTCATTGGCGACTTCTGCCTCTTCCAGTGCTACATCATCATCGGGTCGAAGTTTGGACAACTTTTCATGACCATGGCTCCTATCACAGCTGCCTTCATGGCATGGATCACGCTTGGACAGGAACTTAAACCCATCAGCATGGTAGCAATGGCTGTGACGCTTGCCGGAATCGCCATCACCGTGCTGGGACGCGGCGAGAACCACCACAGCGTGTCGCTCAAGCTGCCTCTCAATGGTGTGCTGTTTGCCATAGGGGCTGCCGTGTGCCAGGGTGTTGGGCTGGTGCTCAGCAAGATAGGCATGAACCACTATGAGTCGTCGATGAGCGAGCCATGTGCGCCCTGGATACTGCCATTCTATGCCAACGTGTTCCGCTGCCTGGCTGGGATTACAGGCTTTGCCATTCTGCTCATGTTCAGGGAGGGATTCAAGCCGCTACGCAAGAACTTGACCGACCGCACAAGCATTACGGTGGCGACCTTGACCACGATATTTGGCCCGTTTGTGGGCGTGGGATGCTCCCTGCTTGCCGTTCAATACACCAGTGCGGGCATTGCGAGCACTCTGATGGCACTAACGCCCATAATCATCATTCTACCCGCCTGGTGGCTCTTCAAGCAACCCATCACGTTAAAAAGCGTGGTGGGCGCACTCATCTCGGTTGCCGGCGTGTCGTTGTTCTTCTTGCTATAGATTTTGTCTTTCATTCACCACTCCCCTACTGACATGTATAACAAATGTGGCGTTTTTAGATGTGTTTTTCGCAAAAAATGTGTCATTATTTTGGTGAATAGAAAAAAATATGTACCTTTGCAGTTGCAATTGAATGATGGGAAGATCGCATAGTGGCAATTGCGGCGGACTGTAAATCCGCTCCTTCGGGTTCGGTGGTTCGAGTCCACCTCTTCCCACAGTAAAGCCTCGACACGGCAGTGCCGGGGCTTTTGTTATATAAACAAGCAACGATCTTAATGCAATGGGAATCAATGTATTGATGTCCCATAAGGGTGGCTTGCAGTTTTCTATTGACCTTCGAAGAGGCTGTTGTAAAGCGTTGTTATTTTCTCATAGAACTTATTGTAATTGAGTTTTGTGTCGAAGTCGCTTTTAGCTTGTTTTCCGAGTTTAACCCTCAGTTCCTTGTTGTCGCATAGCATCTCAATAGCCTCGGCGAGCTGCTCGGGGTTGTTGGGTTTCACAAGAAGGCCGTTTTCCATGTTGGTGACATACTCTGGCTGCGCTCCATTGGATGTGGTAATGATGGGCTTTCCTTTCTTCATGTACTCGAGGTTGCTGATGCCCTGAGCCTCGGCAATGGTTGACGGTTGCACACCGAAGTCGCATTGTTGCAGATAGCCCCTGACGTTGCGTTGGAAACCAAGAAGTTTGATATTTTCAACAAGCTGATGCTCAATGATATAACTTTTTATTCTTGATTCGGCATTAGATTGTCCTGATCCCAATACTGCCAGTTTGTACTTGTCTTTATCTATCAAACTCACTGCTTTGAGCAAGACATCAATGCCCTTGTCGCGGCACAGGCGGCTATGAAACATAATGAGTGCCTGTGAGTCGTTCATCTTGAGTTTTTCTCTCAGATTGGGCACCTGTGCCTGGTCGCTCGTGTCGATGTGCAACACACTCTCAGGAATCACCAGAGCCTGTGCCTTGTTGATGCGTGGAGCATGAGCAATGAAGTACTCGTAGGCAAACTTAGAGACAAAGACATAGCGGTCGATGTTGCGGTACACCTTCTTAGAGATATAGTTGAGTTTGGGCCTTTTCAATCCATGAGGCGTGAACACCACCTTTGTTTCGGGGTTGTCGCTGATGATTCTTGCCATGACCGCGGTTGCAGCGTCGCGATAGCTGTGAACGTGCACAATGTTTTTGCCTTTCTTGAGCATTCTTGCGAGCCTCACAGGGCTGTCGAGGTCGCGGATACCCTTGAGTGGCAAAATTGAAACTGGGATGTCCATCTTCTGGAACTGCTCGATAATGTCATCGTTTTTAGCGCTAACAACCTCGACGTAATAATCAGGATCATGTCTCATGTTGGCAACAAGGTCGCTGGCATATCGTTCTGCCCCACCCCATGTTTTGTTGGAGACTATGTGAAAAACATTAATCATGATAGAAATTTTTGGTCTTAAAAAATGATGTCACGAAGATAATATAAAAAAATGAGAGATAAAAATCTTTTTTACCTTTTTGGATTTTATGGGCCCAAAATAGCGATTCTGAGCCCTATATTTGCCCGAGAAATCCAGAAAAAGTTCCAAAAAAGCGAAGAAAAAGACTTAAATTGACTCATTTTGATGGTTATTGTTTTGTGTTGCAGTGTTTTAAATGCAATTTTGGCTTGCATGACTTCTTGATGCAGAAAAACCGAATAATGCAAGAGCTGACTTCGGAAACTGGATTTTGGGTGAATCACTTAGTTGTTTTCATTTTTTAGTGCATTGAATATTATGTCAGCCTTGTTGTTGCCTACTACAGCCGCCAAGTCGTCGCGAGAAGCCTCACGGATGCGTTTCAGGCTCTTGAAATGTTTTAGCAGGATGTTGCGGGTTTGTGGACCAACCCCCTTTATGTCGTCGAGCTGGCTGTGAAGTTGCGACTTGCTGCGCTTGTTGCGGTGGTGAGTGATTCCAAAACGGTGGGCCTCGTCGCGCAATCGCTGTATTACTCTTATGGTCTCGCTGTTCTTGTCGATATAAAGCGGCACACTGTCGCCAGGGAAAAAGATCTCGTCAAGTCGCTTTGCAATGCCTATGGCGGCGATAGTTCCTCTCAATCCCAATTGGTCCAAAACCTCGACAGCGGCATTCAGCTGGCCCTTACCGCCGTCGACCACCAGCAGCTGGGGTAACTCAGCATTCTCGTTGAGCAGACGAGAGTACCGCCGTGTTATTACCTCTCTCATTTGGGCATAGTCGTCGTTTCCGTCGGCATTTTTTATATTGAAATGACGGTAATCTTTCTTGGAGGGTTTGGCGTTCTTGAAGACGACGCACGAAGCCACCGCATTAGTACCCGAAATGCTACTGTTGTCGAAGCACTCAATGTGACGAGGCAGCTCATTGAGATGCAAATCTTTCATCATGTTAGTGAGTGTACGCGTGGCTCGCTGTTCGGGGTTGAGCTTCTCCATTCGTTTCAATTTCTCGATGCGATATTGCTCGGCATTCTTGAGAGAGATGGCCACCAGTTTGCGCTTGTCGCCGCGTTGAGGCACTATGTATTCGAGTCCTTCGATTTCAAAATCGGGCACAACATTCACAAGAATTTCTTTCACATTGTCGTGCTTGTAAATGTCGCTGAAACGCTCACGGAAGTCGCGCACGGCAGTAGAAAGAATCTCCTCGCTTGTCTCGTCGGTTCCTGCATCCTGGAATTTATACTCGACAGTTATACTCTGTACAATGGCACCGTTGCGCATGTGCATGAAATTGACATAGGCGGCACTGTCGTCGCGCACAATCGAGAACACGTCTATGTTGTGAATTGACGGATTCACGATGACCGATTTAGCGCGGTATTTCTCCAGCAATTGATACTTGCGCTTGAGCAATTCGGCTTCTTCAAACTTCAGTTCGCTGGCTTTCGTCATCATCTCGCTCATGAGGAAATCGCTCACTTGCTTGGTGTCGCCATTGAGGATTTTGATGATGTCGTTGATGTATTGCGAATATGTTTCATGTGAAACAATACCCTGGCAGCAGCCTTCACAATTCTTGATGTGATATTGCAGACAGAGTTTGTACTTGCGGTTTTCCACGTTTTCTTGAGTGAGCGAGTGTCGGCATGTCCTGATGGGGTAGAGGTGTCTAATGGTGTCGATCAAGGCATGTGCCACCTCGGTTTTGGGATAAGGCCCAAAGTAACGGCCGCCCTTGGTGTGCTTTTCGCGTGTGATATATACACGAGGGAAAAGCTCTTTTGTGACACAAATCCAGGGGTAGGACTTGTCGTCTTTTAGAAGCACGTTGTAGCGTGGTTGATATTCCTTGATGAGGCTGTTTTCCAGGTCAAGTGCCTCTTCCTCGCTGTTGACGACAATATACCGCATGTCCCAGATGTTGCGCACGAGCAGATTAGTGCGTACCACCGGATGCACGCGGTTGAAATAGGAGCTCACGCGCCGCTTCAGGTTCTTGGCCTTTCCCACATATATTACCGTGCCTTCTTGGTTCAGGTATTGGTATACACCTGGACTGGTTGGGAGGAGCGATATTTTCAGTTTGAGTTCGTCGCGCATGATGTGGTTAGATTTTGCAGAAGGTTGCTGTGAGATGGTTTTGTGATCACGGGAAAAAACTTGACAAAATAGGGGAGAGGTGCATGCCTCTTCCCCTGTGTGTCGTTTACTCTCCCTCGAAGTCGAAAAGCGATGTCACCTCCACATCGGAAGGGAACAATTTGCGTCCCTTGAGGTCGACGAGTTCGCAGATGAAGTTGATATATACCTTCTTTGGGTTCATCGTTCTCACCAGGTCGAGGGCGGCAGCCATGGTGCCGCCTGTGGCGAGCAGGTCGTCGTGCATGAGCACCACATCGTTCTCGCCGATGGCATCTTCATGAATCTCGATGGTGTCCTCGCCGTACTCTTTAGTATAGGTTTTCTTGATGGTCTTTGCGGGGAGCTTGCCGGGCTTGCGCAGCGGCACGAATCCCGCGCCCAGTCCTGCAGCCAGAATCGAACCGAAGATAAATCCTCTTGCCTCGATGCCCACCACCTTGGTGATGCCTTTGTCTTTATACTGCTCGATGAGTGCGTCGCACATGATGCGCAGCGACTCAGCATCCTTGAATGCTGTGGTGAGGTCCTTGAACTGGATGCCTTTAACAGGAAAGTCGGGGATATTTCTCACTTTGCTCTTCACTAATTCTATTTTTTCTTTTTCCATATCAATGAAATATTTTGTAAATTTTTTGTTCCGTAATAAATGGGGGAGAGGTGGCGTTTTTTTTATTTTGTTTCACGTGAAACATTTCACGTCGCTCACCGGCCCATGAGCACGAGCAGGATGTTAATGTCGCTTGGCGAGATGCCTGGGATGCGAGATGCCTGGCCTATGGTCTCGGGGTCGATTTTCGCAAGTTTCTGCCTTGCCTCGGTCGAGATTTGAAGGATTGACGAGTAATCAAACTTTCCTTTGATGACCAGTTTGTCGAGTCGTCCAATTTTCTCGGCAATCATCTCCTCGCGCTGTATGTAACCGTGATACTTGATCTTGATTTCGGCAGCCTCGACAATTTCTTCTCGCCGCTCATGCTCGAGGGTGTCGATCTTCTCTTG
Organism: uncultured Prevotellaceae bacterium; assembly: GCA_947167995.1. Taxonomy (GTDB): domain Bacteria; phylum Bacteroidota; class Bacteroidia; order Bacteroidales; family Muribaculaceae; genus Sodaliphilus. The sequence continues at coordinate 17,081 of CAMVKS010000014.1, read as the reverse complement.
CAGAGCAGGGATGAACTGCGATAGCAGCTGTATGTCAAGTTGCGGGCGCAGCAAGAGGTCATAGAGTTTCATGCCTTGTTTAAGTGGCTGTAAGCCAGCTTTTTCGAGTGAGGGGTTTATGATTGACGCCTTCACCGAGAACTCGCGGGCAAACTGCACCAGGTCATCGACTTGGTCACGTTTAGACGCCATCAGGTCGTATCGTTCCTGCGTGGCAAGACCCAGTTGGTAGCCGCGAGGTGTGAGCCTCATGTCGGCATCGTCCTGACGCAGCAGAATGCGGTGCTCGGCGCGTGAGGTGAACATGCGATAGGGCTCGTCAACGCCCTTAGTCACCAGGTCGTCGATGAGCACGCCTATGTAGGCCTCGTCGCGTGCCAGCACAAAGGGTTGCTCGCCATTCACCTTGAGGTGAGCATTTATGCCCGCCATAAGCCCTTGCCCGGCAGCCTCTTCATAGCCTGTGGTGCCGTTCACTTGCCCGGCGAAGAACAAGTTCTTGACCAACTTAGTCTCGAGGCTGTGGTCGAGCTGACGCGGGTCGAAGAAGTCATATTCTATGGCATATCCCGGGCGGTAGACCTGAGCGTTGCGCAGTGCCGGGATGCGCGCGAGGGCCTCGATTTGCACGTCCCATGGCATCGACGATGAGAATCCGTTAAGGTACATCTCCTGTGTGGTCTCGCCCTCGGGCTCGATGAAGAGCTGGTGAGAATCCTTGTCGGGGAACGTGACCAGCTTGGTCTCTATGCTTGGGCAGTAGCGTGGTCCCACGCTCTGTATTTGTCCGTTGTAAAGAGGAGAGTAGGGCAGACCCTCGTGCAACACCTGGTGCACCTCGTCGTTGGTGTACACAATCCAGCAGGGGCGTTGCCTGAGCTCGCTGCGCACTTGTGGGAGGAAGGAGAAATGGTGGAAGTCGCTCTCGCCGTCCTGTCGTGTGGCCTGGCTGTAGTCGATGGTGCGTGCGTCGAGCCTCACTGGAGTGCCCGTCTTCATGCGGCTTGCGCTGAAGCCTAAGCTCTTGAGCTGTTCGGTAATTCCGTGCGAAGCGGGTTCCGAGACGCGTCCACCCTCGACCTGCACGCTTCCCACGTGCATCAGTCCGTTGAGGAATGTTCCTGCTGTGAGTATCACCGCATGTGCGTTGAAGGTGACGCCAAAGGCTGTTTTCACACCTTTTGCCACGCCGTCTTCAATCACCAGTTCGGTAGCACTGTCCTGCCACATGTAAAGATTGGGGGTGTCGTCAAGGATTTTGCGCCAGTTCTCGATGAATCGGGTGCGGTCGCTCTGCGAGCGTGGGCTCCACATCGCCGGTCCCTTGCTGCGGTTGAGCATGCGGAACTGGATGGACGAGCGGTCGGTGACGATGCCCATCTGCCCACCCAGCGCATCGATTTCGCGCACGATTTGTCCCTTGGCTATGCCGCCCACAGCTGGGTTGCAGCTCATTTGCGCCACCTTGTTCATGTCCATGGTGATGAGTAGGGTAGAAGAACCCAGCCTTGCTGCCGCCACCGCTGCTTCGCAACCGGCATGTCCGGCGCCAATCACTATGATGTCGTAGTCAAATCTCATTGCAGGAAGATGTTTTCGGGTAAGATGGCTAAGGCTTCGTTCTCATGTTGCTCCATTATTTCACGTTCGCCGGGTCCCTTGTCGTTGATGCCGCACAAGTGCAGCACGCCGTGGATGATGACGCGCAGCAGCTCGGTGTTGTAGTCCACTCCCAACTGTTGGGCGTTGCTGCTCACGGTGTCGAGCGAAATCACCATGTCGCCGGCGATGCGATGGCTGTTGCTGTAGTCGAAGGTGATGATGTCGGTGTAATAATCGTGCTGGAGGAACTGCTTGTTGGTGGCAAGAATATATTCATCGTCGCAGAAGACATAGGTGAGCGTGCCCACACGTAAGCCGTGCAGGTGAGCCACCTGTTGTATCCAGCTCTCCACCTTGCTGGTGTCGATGCGTGGCATCTCCACATTCTGTGTCAAATAGTTAATTTCCATGCAACAACCTTTTTTAAAAAAGGAAATGCAAAGATAAGAATTATAATTGACAAAAACAAATTGAGACACAAGTTTCGATGGAGCAGAATTGTGACTCTCGCCACTTGTAAAAAACAACCAGGCCTAATGCTGCGACAAACAGAATTGGGCCCGGCTGATGTTGTTGCGATGAAGAGCTACTTGGCATCCTCTACATCCTCTATCTGTTCGAGGATGTCGCGGAAGTGGCGCTGAGTCTTGAAGTGTACTTTCAAGCCTAACAAGGCACCTGCTGTAACACATATTATAAACCAGGGAATGAAATATTTAAGGAAATCTCCTTCCAGTTTTTGAGTCATTTCCCAGCCAACCCAAGCAGCCCAACCTATTGCTACTGGAATTCCAAAATATGGCCACATGGCGTCGCGTTTTTGGGCTTTAAGGGCTTTGCGCTTGGTTTCAAGCAAGTTGTTGCTCACGAAATCATTTTTGCGCATCTCGTGTCCGTTGTAGATGCAGAACCCAATTACTGCAAGCATCAAAACACTCATTGCAATCCACAATGGTATTGAGAGTCCGTTGAGCACTACAAATGCCCAGTAACCATAAGGAATCATTGCAAATGCGATGATAGAAATTACCAGATATCGCTTGTTGATGGTGCTCACACTGTTTTTCACGGCGCGGCGAATGAGTCGGTCATTAACTATCGTTTGATCGTCGAGTTTGTTTTTCAGTATCGCCAACTGCTGGCGCATTTCGTCAAGTTCGTAGTCCATAATGTTGAGAGTTTTAGTCGTTCATGTTTTTAAGTTGTTCTTTGATGCGGTAGAGGCGGCTGCTCACGTTGGTGGTTGAGATTCCCACCACCTGTCCAATCTCCTCATAGGGCATGTTCTCAAGCCACAGCAGCACGATGGCGCGGTCGAATGGTTTCAGGCGGCTGATGCGCTTGTGCAGCATGTCGACCTGGCGAGTGTCTTCGTCACGGTCTTCAAAGAGGTTGATGTTCATTGACAGAGGTTCGGTTGCAGTGCGGCGTTTCTTGCGGTCGAGTGAGATGCAGGTGTTGAGTGTGATGCGGTATATCCACGTTTTCACGTCGCTGCGATTCTCAAAGCCCTCAAACCCTCGCCACATGTTGATTACCGACTCTTGAAAGAGGTCGTTGACCTCATCGGCATCTTTTGAGAACATGTAGCACACTGTGTAAATGGTGCTCTTGTTCTCCTTGATGGTTTGCGCAAACTTTTTTTCTAAATCGTTCATTTTTTCAAATCATTTTTTGTCCGTTAGACGCACAACTCTCAAAAAAGTCACACAAAAATAGATTTTTTTTTCGAATTAATGCCTATTTCGTTCAAAAAGCAGTTATAAACAACAGTTATTTATTTGGTTTCAAGGGTTGTGGATTTAGGTTTTTAACTAAAAATCCAGAAAGTTATTAACAATTTGATGTTTTTAAGGAGTAATAATTGGTGATGTGCGTCAAAAAGTTATAATTTTGCACGTCCAAAAAAAACGAGAAATCAATATGAAGCGAAAAAATATACTATGGGGTTTTGCCCTTCTCATCGTTGCGATGATATGTTGCTGGGCTTGCTCCTCATGCAGCGACGATAAAGAGAAAGAAGAGCCTAATAATAATCCATTACTTGGCGCATGGGAATATGTGCACAATCCTCAGATACTTGCAGTCCTTGAGCAGCGGTTGGTGCAGGAGTTGCAAGAGAACAACGCTCTCACCACCGAAAATATTCAAATTCTGACAAAAATCAAGGAGATAATATCTACGAGCAAATTTGTTGTGCAACTCAATGCCGATGGCACTACTCGCCTCTATGCCTACAATGGTAATGGTGTGGGGCCTTTTGTGTCGGGCACATGGGTGCAGACCGACGAAGCCCTGCTTCTGGGTGCTGCCAATCTCACGTTGGCAGTGACCGATATACAGTATGACGGCACCACGCTCCGATGCAAGATTGGAGACTTGCCGTTGTCGTTCACCAAGGTAAAAATCTGAATTATTATATCTATCAACGCGTCTGTTCTGTACAACAGATGCGTTGTTTTTTAAAATGAAATCAATAACATGGAATGGAAAGAATAGTTGACTGAGGCGCTGCTGCAAGAAAGGCTCAGGAATTATAACGGGCAATAAATGGAGTTGAAAATATCACGAGCGGGCGAGTGGCAGTAGTTGCTTGCCCGCCTTACATTTAGTCCAATAAACGTCGATGCATCACCTATAAACCAAAAAAAAGCATTACCTTTGCAAAAAATATCGTAAAAGACATATTATAATCATCATTTTACTATGGAAGAAAAGAAGAAATATGCCCGCACACTTGTGACAACGGCATTGCCCTATGCCAACGGCCCTGTCCACATTGGTCACCTGGCCGGAGTTTATGTACCTGCCGACATCTACGTCCGTTATCTGCGCCTCAAGGGCGAGGACGTGATAATGATTGGTGGCAGCGACGAGCACGGTGTGCCCATTACCATCAAGGCACAAAAGGAAGGTGTTACACCACAAGATATTGTAGACCGTTACCACAAGATAATCAAGGATTCGATGGCCGGGTTGGGAATCTCGTTTGACGTCTATGGCCGCACCACCAGCGAGACTCACCGCAAGACTGCCAGTGAGTTTTTCAAGAAGCTCTACGACAACGGCGAGTTCATAGAGAAGACAAGCGAGCAGTTCTATGACGAAGAAGCCGACCAATGGCTTGCCGACCGCTACATTACCGGCACTTGCCCTCACTGCGGCAACGAAGGAGCCTATGGCGACCAGTGTGAGGCTTGCGGCACTTCGCTCAATGCCACCGACCTCATCAATCCCAAGAGTGCCATTACTGGCAATGTGCCCGTGCTCAAGGAGACCAAGCACTGGTACATGCCCCTCGACAAGTGGGAGCCACGCTTGCGCGAGTGGATTCTCGAGGGTCACAAGGAGTGGAAGACCAATGTCTATGGCCAGTGCAAGTCATGGCTCGACAACGGCCTTCAGCCACGTGCTGTGACTCGTGACCTGAACTGGGGAATACCAGTTCCCATAGAGGGTGCCGAGGGAAAGGTGCTATATGTGTGGTTTGACGCTCCCATTGGCTACATAAGCAATACCAAGGACCTGATTCCCAATGATTGGGAGAAATACTGGAAATCCGACGACACCCGCATCATCCACTTCATTGGCAAGGACAATATCGTGTTCCACTGCCTTATCTTCCCTGCTATGCTCATGGCCGAAGGATCATACCAGATTCCTGACAACGTTCCCGCCAACGAATTCTTGAACCTCGAGGGTGACAAGATTTCAACCAGCCGCAACTGGGCAGTGTGGCTCCATGAGTATCTTGATGACTTCCCCGGCAAGCAGGACGTGTTGCGATATGTGCTCACCGCCAATGCTCCTGAGACTAAGGACAACGACTTTACTTGGAAAGATTTCCAGGACCGCAATAATAACGAGTTGGTGGCAATCTTGGGCAACTTTGTGAACCGCGCCATCGTGCTCACCAACAAATACTTTGACGGTGTGATTCCCGAGGCTCACGAGCTCACCGACTATGACCGCGCCACCATCGATGAATTCAAGGGAGTGAAAGAGGCTTTGAGCGAGAATTTAGAGACGTTCCACTTCCGCGCAGCCCTCGCCGAGGCTATGAAGCTTGCCCGCATAGGCAACAAGTATCTCGCCGACACCGAGCCTTGGAAACTTGCCAAGACCGACATGGCACGCGTGGAGACCATCATGAACGTGGCATTGCAGATCACCGCCAACCTTGCCATCGCCTTCGAGCCATTCCTGCCTTTCAGCGCCGAGAAGCTTCGCAAGATGATAAACATGGAAAGCGCCGACTGGAACAAGCTTGGCTCTATCGATATCCTCAAAGCCGGTGACCGTGTTGAGAAGCCTGTGCTGCTCTTCGAGAAAATCGACGACGAGACCATCAAGATTCAGACCGACCGACTTGAGCGCATCAAGCAGGAGAATGTTCTCAACAACTTCACACCCAAGGCTGTTGCTCCCACGGTGACTTTCGACGACTTCCAGAAGCTTGACATTCGCGTGGGCAAGGTGCTCGAATGTGAAAAGGTGAAGAAGGCCGACAAGCTGCTCAAATTCACTATCGACGACGGCATGAAGGGACGTACCATTGTCTCGGGTATCGCCAAGTTCTACAACCCAGAGGACCTCATCGGCAAGGAGGTGTGCTTCATCGCCAACTTCCCTCCCCGCAAGCTCAAGGGCGTGGAGTCGCAAGGAATGATACTCAGTGCCGAGGATGCCGATGGTCGACTCGTGGTCATTGGCCCACACGGCGAAGTGCGCCCCGGAGTGCAAGTGGGATAAACCACCATAACCATGATTCATAAGAAATTCTAGATTTTCTAGGCCTTCTAGAATGTCTAGAATTTCTATTTACAATAGCGTCAACAACACTCGACAACAATAAATGCAGGCGGTATCACCCATATTAGAATTGCAGAAGCAGCGTGCGTTGCTCGTGGCGGAGCGTGATGCCGAGCGTGGCGAGTTCCAGCGGCAGACCGAGACCGTGGGGCTTGGGCGCAAGGTGAAGCGTGGCGACTGCTGGTGGCCCATCACCGTGGGGCGCAGCTACTACAACTCTCTCAATCAGCTTGTGGTGGAGGTAAGCCGCAACGATGATACCGATATAGAGCACAACTTCGAGTATGGCCGCCAAGTGATGTTTTTCCATGTTGACGCGAGCGACAAGATAAGCTATTTCAAGTTTGCCGCAACGGTGAGCTATGCACAGGAAAGTCGCATGGTGATAGTGGTGCCCGACGGCAATGCTGTTGCCGAACTGCAGGGTCGCGAGAGGGTAGGGGTGCAGCTCTCGATGGACGAGCACACCTACCAACTTATGCTCCAGGCTATTGACAAAGTCACCAAGGCCAAGGGTAACCGCCTTGCACAACTGCGTGACTTGTTCTACAACCGAAGCAAGACCGAGCGATTCACCTTCGATCCCATCAGCTTCCCATGGCTCAATGCCACCCAAGAGCATGCCGTTAACGAGGTGCTGCATGCCAAGGATGTCGCCGTTGTCCACGGCCCTCCAGGCACCGGCAAGACCACCACGCTGGTAGAAGCCATCTATGAGACACTGAGGCGTGAGAACCAGGTTTTAGTGTGTGCGCAAAGCAATATGGCGGTGGACTGGATTAGCGAACTGCTCATGGACCGTGGCGTGGAAGTGCTGCGAGTGGGTAATCCCACCAAGGTTAACGACAAGATGCTGAGCTTCACCTACGAGCGGCGTTTTGAAGCGCATCCTGACTACCCTCAGCTGTGGGCGATTCGCAAGGCTATACGAGAGCTGCGAAGCGCCAAACGGCGAGGCAGCGACAGTTATCATCAGAAGCTTGACAGGCTGAAAAGCCGTGAAACAGAGTTGGAGTTGCGCATCAACAACCATCTCTTCAACAGCGCCCGCGTCATTTCTTGCACTCTCGCCGGCAGTGCGAGCAGGGTGCTTGAAGGGATGAAGTTTGCCACTCTTTTCATCGACGAGGCGGCCCAGGCACTTGAAGCGGCATGCTGGATAGCCATCCGCAAGGCTAATCGTGTTATTTTTGCTGGCGACCACTGCCAGCTGCCACCCACCGTGAAATGTCTCGAGGCGATAAAAGGCGGACTCGCCCGCACCCTCATGGAGCGTATCGTGCAGAGCAATCCGCAGGTGGTGACACTGCTCAAGGTTCAATACCGCATGAACGACGACATCATGCGCTTTTCGAGCGACTGGTTCTATCATGGCGAATTGGAGAGTGCCCCCGAGGTGAAATATCGCAGTATCCTTGACCTTGACACACCCATGACATGGATTGATACCGCCCAACTCGATATCGAGGCGCATGAGGAATTAGTAGGGGAGACCTACGGACGCATCAACCGTGCCGAGGCGCAACTCACCATCGACACCTTGCAGCAATATTTCGAGCGGTTGGGGCGCCAGCGGGTTGTTGACGAGCGTCTCGACGTGGGCATCATCTCGCCCTACCGAGCACAGGTGCAGCTGCTGCGACGCATGCTGCGCAAGAGTGCCTATTTCAAGCCACTCAGGCACCTTATCTCGGTCAACACTGTCGACGGCTTCCAGGGACAAGAACGTGACATCATTGTCATTAGCTTAGTGCGGAGCAATGAAGCCGGGCAGATAGGTTTCCTGCGCGACCTCAGGCGCATGAACGTTACCATCACCCGCGCCCGCATGAAACTCTTCATCTTGGGTGACAGCACCACCATGACCCGCCACCCCTTTTACAAGAAGTTGTATCAGTACATCACGGGTTTGCAGGACAAATAATGATTTTATAGAAGGAGTTCATTTAATAAGAAGGAAGTCATCGGAAGATGATTTCCTTTATCACTTTCTTGCCTACGAGGGTGTTGAGCTGGGCTATGATTGTCGAGCGTGAGAGCATGAGGTCGTTGCGCAGGGCTGCCGAAGATATTTTCACTGTTATCACTCCATTTTCCACATATCGTTCGGTGGTCATGCGGTTAGCTCTTGGTCCCACCACCTCTTGCCACAAGTTCAGAGCCTTGTGCTCGAGCATGGTGGTCTCGATTTCCTCTTGCTGCATGAAATCACCTATTATCTCGGCTATGGATTTTGCATCGGTGCGTTTCATCGTTTTCCCTCCTCCTTGCGGCTTGCTATAGGGGTTATATTCCCATTCTCGACGCCAAACATGGCATAGCCCGCGCTCATCATCGCGATTATCTCGTCGAGGTGGGTGCGATTGGTGTCGGTGATAAAAATTTGTCCAAAATCCTGACTGTTGCTCACCACATTGATGATGCTCACCACACGCTGCTCATCGAGCTTGTCGAAGATGTCATCGAGAAGTAGTATGGGGGTGGTGCCGGTGTATTTCTTGAGGAACTCAAACTGTGCCATGCGCAAGGCAATGGTGTAGGTCTTGCACTGGCCCTGTGAGCCCGTTTTGCGCATGGGATAGTCGCCCAGCCACAGGTCGATGTCGTCGCGATGCACGCCGCGCGTGGTGTAGCCCATTATCATGTCGCGGTCGCGGTTGGCGTTGAACACCTGTTGCATCGAGAGTTCGCCCACGTGGCTACGGTAGCTCAATCTCACGTGCTCGCTCTTGCCCGCTATCGCCTGGTAGTAACGCATGAAGATGGGTGAGAACTCTTCAAGCCATTGCTGCCGCGCCTGGTGCAGTATCGTTGCTGTTCTTGACATGGCCTGCTCCACAGTCTCATAGAGCAGTGGGTCGCGATAGTCGTTCTTTATCATCGAGTTGCGTTGCTCGAGAGCTTTGTTGTAGCGGATGAGCGCGTCAAGATACTGGCGGTTGCCTTGCGAGATAATCTGGTCCATGAGTCGCCTGCGCTCCTCGCTGCCGCCGCTAATGAGGTCGTTGTCGAGAGGCGAAATCATCACCAGCGGCAGCAGCCCCATGTGCTCGCTCAGCCGCTTGTAGTCCTTGCCGTTGCGCTTCACGGTCTTGCGCTTGCCACGCTGCACGCTCAGCGATATTTCCTCGGGTGAGCCCTTGCGGCTGTATCTACCTTGCAGCATCAAGAACTGTGCGTCGTGGTTGATTGCCGCGCTGTGCTCGTTGCTGCTGGTGAAGCTGCGGCAGTAGCTCAGGTAGTATATGGCGTCGAGCACGTTGGTCTTGCCCATGCCGTTGTTGCCAATCAGGCAGTTCACCTTGGGCGAGAACCACAGCTCGGCCTCGACAATGTTCTTGTAGTTCAATATGGTGAGTTGCTCCAATGTCATGTCACCGCAAAGATAGTAAAAAGTTTTGAGTTTAGTATAGCCTCAGGCAGCTATTCGAGTTTTGTCAATGTTAAATGAGTCGCTTGCGCTTGAGGTAAACATAAATCAATATCGACAGAATAATCGAGACCAAGATGCTGAACAAGAATCCCCATCGCCAGCTCTCCATGCCGTTGGGCACGTTCATGCCATAGAATCCCGCAATACCTGTGGGCACCATGAGGATGATGGTGATGACGGTGAGCGTGCGCATTATCACGTTCATGTTGTTACCTATGATTGACGAGTAGGCACTCTGCTGGCGGTCGAGAATCCTGCTGTAGATTGAGGCCGTGTCATAGGCCTGCTGCATCTCAATCTCAACGTCGTCGAGCAGGTCCTCATCGTAGGGCATGGTGCGCAGAATCTTCTTCAACCTCATGAGCACCATCTCGTTGCCACGCAGCGACGTGATGAAGTAGATGAGATATTTGCCCAGTCCCATCATCTTTTGCAGCTCGTCGTTGTCCATCGATTCTTCTAATCGCTGCTCGGCGGTGTTCATCATGATGTTCATCTGCTTGAGATACTTGAGGTACCACACCGAGCTCGACAGCAGGATCGAGAGCAGCAAGTCGTGGCATCGGCGCTCGGGCTGACGGCGTCGGTTGCTCCACTGGATGAAGTCGGAGAGCACCTCGCTGTCGAAGAAGCTCACCGTGATGAACAAGTCGTCCTTGAGCAAGATGGCGAGTGGCCGAGTGTGGAACAGTTGGTCGCCGTCGGCGTCAATGCTGCTGCTGGGGATGCGCACGATGGTGGTGAGCCAGTCGTCTTCCTGGTCAAGACGCGGGCGCTCGTCGGCATCCTCGGCGTCATGAATGAAGTCGAGTGGCACATCCCAGCGTTGTTTCATAAGTTGCAGCTCTTCGGCTGTGGGATTAGTGACACGAATCCAGCAGCCCGACTCCCACTCATTTACTTCTTTGTAAATCTCGTCATATTTCCAGTATGCAATCATAATAAGAAGATTTAAAAGGTTTTAAAATAAGTGCCTTCAGTTTATTATGCAAAAGTACAAAAAAAGAATCACTCTTACAAGCTCATCGGTTTGCTCTTTTGCGGCCTGGGTACAATTTTGTCACTTGATTTTGAGGTGTCGCCACATGAAACGTGGTATTCGTCGCCACATGGCCGTGGCGATGCGCCATCGCCAGTCAATCACCCACACATGCTTGCGGCTCTTGATGGCCTTGACCATCTCACGTGCCACTTTCTCGGGCTTGAGGAGCATGGGGTATTGTGGGTTGTCGCCCAGCAGTGGAGTGGCTACGAATCCAGGGCGCAGGTCGGTGAAACAGATGTTGAGCCCCCGCATGCGGGCTTGTTGCTCAAGAGCTTGGATATAGGTGTTCTGGAGCGCTTTGGTAGCCGAGTAAGACGGCGCTGCACCCAGTCCCTTGGTCCCTGCGATGCTGCTTATGGCGGCAATGTGACCGCCACCATGCTCTGCCATGTAGCGATAGGCGGCTGCGATCATGCGTGTGAACCCAAGCGCGTTGGTTGTCACAGTGTTAATCTCTATCTCGGGTTCCAGCTCCATGTTTTGGTTACCCACTCCTGAGGCATAGAAAAACAGGTCCATGCCTCCAGTCTTTTCAATTAGCTTCTCTAAGGCCTGTGGGGCGTTGTCGCTGGTCACGTCGATGGCCTGCACTTCTACCATGGCGGGTGCCAGCGCCTTGACCTCGTTGAGACGCTCGATGCGCCGAGCTGCGATGCCGAGCCGCCACCCCTCGGCAAGCAGCAGTTTTGCCACTTCCTTTCCCAGTCCCGACGAGGCTCCTATTACTATGGCTCGTTTCATTTTTTTTGAGTTGTGTGGGAGGTGCTACTGTTGTGCAAGAAATTGGGTGAGTTTGGCAACGGCGCGGCCGCGATGGCTGATGCGGTTCTTCTGCTCGGCACTCATCTCGCCAAAGGCACAATCGGTCTCGTCGGGCTTGAAGATGGGGTCGTAGCCAAAGCCTCCGGTGCCGTGACGCTCGGTGAGGATGTGTCCTTCCACCTTACCCTCGAAGGTGTGGGTCTCGCCGTCCATGATGAGCACGATGGCTGTGCGGAATCGGGCTGTGCGCTGTGCCATGGGCACGCCGTCGAGCAGTGTGAGCACCTTGTTCATGTTGCGCTCGCTGTCGTGAGCCACGCCGCCATATCGTGCCGAGTGTACCCCAGGTTCGCCACCCAGCGCGTCAATCTCCAGGCCGGTGTCGTCGCTGAAGCAGTCGTAGCCGTAATGTTCCTTCACCCATTGCGCCTTTATCATGGCGTTGCCCTCAAGGGTGGCGGCCGTCTCGGGTATGTCGTCGTGACAGCCTATGTCGGCAAGGCTCAACACGTTGTACTTGCCAGCCATTATCTGGCGCAATTCACTGAGTTTGTGCTCATTGTTGGTTGCAAAAACTATATCTTTCATGTGTTTTTTTATTTTTTATAAAAGGGAAGAGCGAGAGGGCTTCCTACTTCTTACTTAATAAATTGTTTCTTCTTTTTTCTTGCCGAGCATCCATGGGGCATGGTGGTGTATGAGCCATGCGAAGGGGTAGATTGCCGCCATCACCAGGAAAGGAATGATGAACTTGAGCCAGATGTGGTCGCCCATCACACCCACATAGAATGCACGCTCAAGTATTACCTTGATGAATCCAATCATGTGGTTCTGGAACGCGAGATAGACAGTGCCGTTCATGACCACGAGCTGAATCACGCGGTTGCGTCCGTAGCGCTTGGCGAGCCACTTTGCCAGGGCGATATAAGTGGGAATTGTCATCACGCCACAGGCTATCTTTATCACGTTCATGCTGTTTTTCTCCTCGATATAGATGCTAAGCACCATGATCAAGATGGAGACGAGGCCAAGGGCTATGAGCACGGTGGTGCGCTGTGACGAAGAGAACTCCACGCCCTTGATATAGTTCTTGAAACTGTTGCCAAAGGCATAGAACGGCATGTAGACCATAGCGTTCCACACGTGCCAGTAGTTCTCGATGGGGCAGTTGATGGCGGCCACCGATAGCATGATGCTGGCCGGGAACAGCCACTGGCTGGGGAGCCATCGCTGCATGAAGTAGTAGAGCACCTGCATCACGAGCAGGCACGAGAGGTACCAGAATGTGCCGAGCACGGTGTGCGGCTCACCCTTGACAAAGTCGACCAGAGGTTGCCACCACGTGACTTGGGCATCGCCCAGCCATCGGCCAATGAGCAGCCACAAGGCATAGAACACGACAAAGAAGGTGACATAAGGCACCAATATCTGCTTGCCGCGATGCTTGAAAAACTGTCCGAAGGTGCTATACTTGGCGATGTTGAACAGGTAGCCCGAGATGCAAAAGAAGAGCGGGATGCGCAAGTTGATGATTACCTTGCCATCCATGATGGGCGTCTGTGGAGGCGTGTGAAACAGTATCACCAGGAAGATACTGAAGAACCTCACATAGTCGAGCCAAGGTATTCGCTCTTTCATAGTTTTGAGTTTTGAGTTTTGAGTTTTGGGTTATGAGTTATTGGGATTCTAATTGTTTGTAATTAAGCAGGGCTTTTCTGAAAGAAATCAACATTTTTCTAATTTCTATAATCTCTTTACATAATCCTGAAAAATTATCATCGTCAATAAAGTTTAAGTCTTTTGATAAAAGTAGTTCACATTCCACTTCGCTCGCCGACCCAATAGCTATCTGTATAAAATTAGCAAAATCTTTTCTGGAGTTTCTGCCTGATCCTTCAGCAATATTAATAGGTATCGACACAGCAGCCCTTCTAACTTGACTTGCAAGACCAAATTTTTCTTCATCAGGAAAACGAGATGTTATGCCATAAATCTCCTTAGAAAATTCATAGCTACGCTTCCATACATCAAGTTTTTTAAAATCTTGCATTGCTTATCAATAATTTTTTATGCAAATAATAATATCCGAAAACTCAAAAACTCAAAAACTCAAAAACTCATAACTCATAACTCAAAATCTCCTAAACCACTACGTTGACGATTTTGTTGGGCACGACAATCACCTTCTTGGGAGCATTGCCATTAAGCCACTTAGCGGCTCCCTCGTGAGTGAGAGCTATGCGTTGAACCTCGTCACCTGGAGTGCCGGCTGGCACCTCGATGTTGAAGCGTGGCTTGCCGTTGAAGAGCACGGTATATTTCACAACGCTCTCCTTGAGGTATTCCTCGTTCCAGGTGGGCCACTGGGCGTCGCAAACTGTGCCTTGCTCGCCCAGCACGTGCCACAGTTCCTCGGCGATGTGTGGAGCAAATGGAGAGAGCAGTACCACAAAGTCGCGGTACACGCTCTTGGTCTTGCACTTCATGCCGCTGAGCTCGTTCACGCAAATCATGAAGGCTGCCACGCTGGTGTTGTAGGAGAACTGCTCGATGTCTTGCGACACCTTCTTGATGAGCTTGTGGATTGATTTGAGAGCCTCGGCACTTGGTTTCTCGTCGACAAGCTGTAGCTCATCGCCCTTGAAGAAAAGTCCCCACAGGCGCTTGAGGAAGCGGTTCACGCCGTCGATGCCGTTGGTGTCCCAAGGCTTGCTTGCCTCTACTGGACCGAGGAACATTTCATACAGACGAAGCGTGTCGGCGCCATAGCGTGCCACGATGTCGTCGGGGTTCACCACGTTGAACATCGACTTCGACATCTTTTCGATAGCCCATCCGCAGATGTACTTGTCGTTCTCAAGAATGAACTCGGCATCGGCAAATTCTGGTCTCCAAGCCTTGAAGGCCTCGATGTCGAGCACATCGTTCGACACGATGTTCACGTCCACATGGATGGGAGTCACGTCATAGTCCTTCTTGAGGTTGAACGACACAAATTTGTTGGTGTCCTTGATGCGGTAAACGAAGTTTGAGCGCCCCTGAATCATACCTTGGTTCACGAGTTTGCGGAAGGGTTCGGCCTCGCACACGTAGCCGTAGTCAAATAGGAACTTGTTCCAGAAGCGGCTGTAGATGAGGTGACCGGTGGCGTGCTCGGTGCCGCCCACATAGAGGTCGACTTGACGCCAATATTCATCAGCCTCTTTACTTACAAGAGCCTCATCGTTGTGTGGGTCCATGTAGCGCAGATAGTAGGCGCTCGAGCCAGCAAAGCCAGGCATGGTGTTGAGCTCAAGCGGGCGGCCGTTGCTTGCTACCCAATTCTTGGCGCGTCCCAGGGGAGGCTCGCCGGTCTCGGTGGGGAGGAACTTGTCGACCTCGGGCAGCTGCAGTGGCAGCTCGTTCTCGTCGAGAGGCTGTGGCTGTCCGTCCTCATCGTAGTAGATGGGGAAAGGCTCGCCCCAGTAGCGCTGACGGCTGAAGATGGCATCGCGCAGGCGGTAGTTCACCTTCACCTTACCTATTCTGGCTTCTTCGATATATTCCTTGGTCTTGGCGATGGCATCCTTCACCTGCAGGCCATTGAGCTGCAGTCGCTCGTTGCTGGAGTTCATCATGATGCCGTCCTTGGCGTCAAAGCTCTCCTCGCTCACGTCGGCACCCTCAATCAATGGGATGATGGGCAGGTCGAAGTGCTTGGCGAAAGCGTAGTCGCGGCTGTCGTGGGCAGGCACTGCCATGATGGCTCCGGTGCCGTAGCCAGCAAGCACATAATCGCTGATGTAGATGGGTATCTCCTTGCCGGTGACGGGGTTGAGGGCATAGCTGCCGCTGAACACGCCGCTCACCTTCTTCTCAATCAGGCGCTCGCGCTCGGTCTTGTGCTTCACCTCGTCGAGGTAGGCGTCGACGGCTGCGCGCTGCTCGGGTGTCACCACCTGGTCCACATATTCGCTCTCGGGTGCGAGCACCATGAAGGTCACGCCAAATATTGTGTCGGCACGAGTGGTGAAGATGAGCAGTTGCTCGTCGCTGCCCACGATGGGGAAGAGCATCTCGGCACCCTCGCTGTAGCCAATCCAGTTCTTCTGAGTCTCCTTGATCGACTCGCTCCACTCGATGGTGTCGAGGTCTCGCAGCAGGCGGCCGGCATAGGCACTCACTCGCAGGCACCATTGGCTCATTACCTTCTGCTCCACAGGATATCCACCGCGAATCGAGACACCCTCGCTCACCTCGTCGTTGGCAAGCACGGTGCCAAGTTTTGGACACCAGTTCACCATGGTGTTACCCAAGTAGGCGATGCGGTAGTTCATGAGCATCTGGCTGTGCTCGGCGTTGGTCATGGCGTTCCACTGGTCGGCGGTGAATTCCACTTTGGCGTTGGTGTGGGCGTTGCAGCCCTCGCTGCCGTTTTTCTCGAAATAAGCCACCAGTTCATCGATGGGACGAGCCTTGTCGAGCTCGGTGTTGTAGTAGCTCTTGAACATCTGCAGGAAGGCCCACTGGGTCCACTTGTAGTAGCCTGGTTCGCAAGTTCTCACCTCGCGGTCCCAGTCGTAGCAGAAACCTATCTTGTCGAGCTGCTCGCGGTAGCGTGCGATGTTTTGCTCGGTGGTAATCTCGGGATGCTGGCCGGTTTGGATGGCATATTGCTCGGCTGGCAGGCCATAGGCGTCATATCCCATGGGATGCAGCACGTTGAAGCCACGCTGACGCTTGTAGCGAGCGTAGATGTCGCTGGCGATATAGCCTAATGGATGGCCCACGTGCAGGCCTGCGCCGCTGGGATAGGGGAACATGTCGAGCACGTAGAACTTGGGACGACTATTGTCGATGTCTACCTTGTAGGTTTTGTTCTCCTTCCAATACTGTTGCCACTTTTTCTCAATCTCGTTAAAGTTATAGTCCATCTTGTATAATATTGTTTTATTGATTTTTCATTCAAACTGCAAAGATAGTGAATAGTTTTCAGTTTGCAGTTGTCAGCAGTCAGTTTTTTGAAAAATGAAGTGGCGAGTTACGCTTTTTCAAAGGAATATGCCATTAATTATCTACCTCGCTGGACTTAGACATAAGAACTTTTTCAATGCATAATGCACTATTAGCCCTCGCCTGATGTCTTTTGGCAAAAGAACATAAGTCTTTTTTTAGACATAAGAACAGAAGAACATATTTTGTCTGTCTGCGCAATGTGTGTCTGTCTGTTTATTTAGACATACAGACAAACAGACATGGCCCCCATGCTTGATGGGCGTGCTGCGCACTTGAATAGATTTTTTAGACATAAGAACAGAAGTACAAATTATGTCTGTCTGTGCAATGTGTGTCTGTCTGTTTATTTAGACAAACAGACATACAGGCATGACCTCGCCGTGAATTCTAATAGCAAGTGCGAAATTAGAGAAAATTATTGATATTTTTGAA
>CAMVKS010000013.1 GCA_947167995.1 uncultured Prevotellaceae bacterium | reverse complement strand
AGGACCAGATTTTCTACTGCAACCAGCGCGGCATCAGCACCGAGGATGCTGTGGGCCTCATCGTCAACGGCTATGCCCGCGACGTGATGAAGAAGCTCCCCATGGAGTTTGCCGTCGAAGCCCAGCGCCTGCTCAGCGTCTCGCTCGAAGGCAGCGTGGGATGATAACAATGTTTAATACACAATTAAAAATGAAATAATATAGAAAACCTAGACCTTCTAGATAATCTATAAAAAAATAATAAACAAGATGTTAGTTATCAAAGATTTACATGCCTCGATCGAGGGCAAGGAAATATTAAAGGGTGTGAACCTCACCGTGAAGCCGGGCGAGGTGCACGCCATCATGGGTCCCAACGGCAGCGGCAAGAGCACACTCAGTGCCGTGCTCACCGGCAACCCAGCCTACACCGTCACTGGTGGCGAGGTGGAGTTCTACGGCAAAAATCTGCTCGAGCTCAGCCCCGAAGACCGCGCCCATGAGGGCATCTTCCTGAGTTTCCAGTACCCCGTGGAGATTCCCGGTGTGCTCATGAGCAACTTCATGCGCACTGCCATCAACGAGAAGCGCAAATATCAGGGTCTTGAGCCAATAAACGCCACCGACTTTCTCAAGCTCATGCGTGAGAAGCGCGCAGTGGTCGACCTCGACAACAAACTCGCTTCGCGTGCCGTGAACGAGGGCTTCAGCGGCGGTGAGAAGAAACGCAACGAGATTTTCCAAATGGCGATGCTCGAACCACGCCTGTCTATCCTCGACGAGACCGACAGCGGACTCGACATCGATGCACTGCGCACCGTTGCCAACGGCGTGAACCGCCTCAAAAGCCAGGACAATGCAACCATCGTCATCACTCACTACCAGCGCTTGCTCGACTACATCAAGCCCGACCAGGTGCATGTGCTCTACAAGGGGCGCATCGTCATGACCGGTGGTCCTGAACTCGCACTGGAACTCGAAGATAAAGGCTACGACTGGATTAAGGAACAAGTTGACAACAATCAGCTATGAATAATTCGCTCAAGCAATATATCGACCTGCACGACGAGCAACTCGCCGCAATAGAGCGACTGGCGCCGGTGCCTCTCAACGAGCTGCGCAAGAAGGCACGACAAGCGCTCGACGGTGCTATGTTGCCACGCAAGGGCAGCGACGACTATGAGGCCACCGACCTCAACACAGTGCTCGCACCCGACTATGGTGTGAACGTCAACCATGTTGACTTGTCACGTGAGTCAACTACCAAATTCCGCTGCGAGGTGCCTAACCTGAGCACCTGCCTCTACTACGTGTTCAACGACACTTTCCGACCAAGCGAGACAGCGGGCAAGAGTGGTGACAATGCCAGCGTAGAGTCGTTCCAGGCCACCAAGCACCCCGAGGTCCTTGCCAAGCACTATGGCACAGTGGCAAGCCTCGACAACCCATGCACAGCACTCAACACGATGCTTGCTCAGGACGGCGTGCTCATTTATGTGCCCAAGGGTTCGGCAACCACCAAGCCCATCCAGCTCATTAACGTGTTTGACGCCAATGCACGACTCATGGCGGTGCGCCGCGTGCTCATCGTCATTGAGGACGACGCTCAGGCCAAGGTGCTCGTGTGCGACCACACCAAGGGCGACAAGCTGTATATGAGCCTCGAGACGGTGGAGATTATAGTGGGACGCAACGCCAAGCTCGACTACTACCACATGGAAGAGAGCGACGAGCACACCACGCGCCTGTCGCAGCTGTGGGTACGCCAGCATGAGGGCAGCAACGTGCTCATCGACGGCATCACACTCACCAACGGCTACACCCGCAACGACTATCAAATCGACGTCGACGGCACCCACTGCGACACCCAGCTCTTGGGCATGGCAATCGCCAGTGGCGAGCAGCACGTGGACAACCACACTCTAATCAACCACAACGCACCACGTTGCCAGAGCAACGAGATGTTCAAATATGTGCTCAACGACAATGCCATCGGTGCTTTTGCCGGAAAAATCCTGGTAAAGCCCGACTGTCCAAAAATCGACGCCTATCAGGGCAACCGCAACATTGTGGCATCGCCCACAGCACGCATGTACACCAAGCCACAACTCGAGATTTACACCGACGACGTGAAATGCTCACACGGCTCCACCGTGGGACAGCTCGACCAGGAAGCACTGTTCTACATGCAAACTCGCGGCATCTCGCTACCCGTAGCACAAAAGCTACTGATGCAGGCCTTCATGAGCGACGTGATTGACGGAGTGCGACTCGACACCTTGCGCGAACGTCTGCGCCACTTGGTGGAGATGCGCCTGAGCGGCGACGCGATGATTTGTGAAACATGCAGCCTCAAGAAATAGACAACAGATGTCAAACTTGCAAATATAAAGATTGAAACTATTACACATTTGCCTTGTCGGCTTGTTAGCTTTACTAAAAAAACTATGAATATCTACGAAATACGAGAACAATACCCTATCTTGGGGCGCAGAATCGAAGGCAAGCCTTTGATTTACCTCGACAATGCCGCCACGTCGCAAACTCCGCGATGCGTGGTGGAAACTATTAATGACATGTATTATAACCACAAGTCGAACGTGCATCGTGGCGTACACACCATCTCGCAGGAAGCCACCAACATCATGGAGGAAACTCGAGAGAAGGTGCGCCAGTTCATCAATGCCAAGTCCACGAGCGAGATAATTTTCACACGTGGAACCACCGAGGCCATCAACCTCGTGGCATCTTCGTTTGGCGACAGCCTTTACACAGGCGACGAGATTGTGCTCACAGTCATGGAGCACCACAGCAACATCGTGCCATGGCAGCTCTTACAACGCAACAAGCGACTCAAGATTCATGTGGTCCCCATCGACAGCAAGGGCGATCTCGACATCAATGCCTATGAAGACTTGTTCACCGAGAACATACGCTTTGTTGCCATCACTCATGTGTCTAATGTGTTAGGCACCATCAACCCCGTGAAGCAGATGGTCCAGATAGCGCACCGCTACGGAGTGCCAGTACTCATCGACGGTGCTCAGGCGGCACCACACATGAAGATTGACGTGCAGGACCTCGATGCCGACTTCTACTGCTTCTCGAGCCACAAGATGTATGGACCGGCAGGAATTGGCGTGCTCTATGGCAAGGAGAAACAGTTGAGCCGCATGGTGCCCTACCAGGGGGGTGGAGAGATGATAGGAAATGTAACTTTCGAGAAGACCACCTTTGCCGAACTACCTTTCAAATTTGAGGCGGGAACACCCGACTTTGTGGGCATCGCAGCCTTTGGTGCAGCAATCGACTACATCAATTCGTTAGGCATTGAGAACATCGCAAGCTACGAGCAGCTCTTGCTCGACGCCGCCACAAGCCAGCTGATGGAGATTGAGGGTATGCGCATCTTTGGCACCAGCGAGCACAAAGAGGGAGTTATCTCTTTCCTCGTGAATGACATCAACAGCTACGACATGGGACTGCTGCTCGACAAGCTGGGAATCGCTGTGCGCACAGGCCATCATTGCGCGCAGCCTCTCATGAAGCGCCTGGGCGTGACAGGTACCGTGAGGGCATCGTTCGCTCTCTACAACACCCTTGAAGAAGTCACCGCCTTCACCCAAGCCGTGGCCCGCGTAGCCAAGATGTTTTAAATAAAACAGGAAACAGCAAGACAATGAATGAAATAAAGCCAGCGCCCATGTTTGAGCGCTGGCTTTGATGTGTTGGTGTTGCTACAATCAACTTATCAGGTGTCGAGTGTTGCGTAGGTGGCGTTTTCCTCGATGAACTTGCGTCGTGGTGCCACATCCTCGCCCATGAGCATCGAGAAGATGCGGTCGGCCTCGGCAGCGTCGCTGATGTTCACGCGTCGCAGCAGTCTGTTCTCTGGATCCATAGTGGTCTCCCACAACTGCTCGGGATTCATCTCACCAAGACCTTTGAATCGCTGTACACGCACATTCTTCTCCTCGCCGTTGGCATATTTCTCGATGAACTGGCGCACTTGCATGTCGTCCCAGCAATACTCCATGTTGCTACCCTTGATGGCGCGATACAGTGGAGGATTGGCGATGTAGAGATAGCCGTTGTCGATGATGGGTCGCATGCGACGATAGAAGAAGGTCATCAACAGTGTAGCAATGTGTGCTCCGTCGACATCGGCATCGGTCATGATGATGATGCGGTGGTAGCGCAGCTTCGACAGGTTGGCCTCCTTGGGGTCATCCTCGGTACCGATGGTAACACCCAATGCACGGAAAATGTTGACTACCGACTCACTCTCAAACACCTTGTGGTCCATTGCCTTCTCCACATTGAGGATTTTACCGCGCAGTGGCAAAATGGCCTGGAAACCACGGTCACGGCCCTGCTTGGCCGAGCCTCCTGCCGAGTCTCCCTCGACGAGGAACAACTCACACTTGGCCGGGTCACGGCTCGAGCAGTCGGCAAGCTTGCCAGGGAGTCCACCACCTGCCAGTGGCGACTTGCGTTGCACCTTGGCACGGGCAGTCTCGGCGGCATGGCGTGCTGTGGCGGCAAGGATTATCTTCTCCACAATAGCCTTGGCCTGGCTGGGATGCTCCTCGAGATAGATGTTTAACGCCTCTCTCAAGCTGGTCTCTACGGCACCAATCACCTCGGTGTTGCCGAGCTTGGTCTTAGTCTGACCCTCAAACTGTGGCTCCAGCACCTTGACCGAAATCACAGCCGTAAGACCCTGACGGAAGTCCTCGGGCTTGATATCGACTTTCACCTTCTCAAGCATCTTGCTGTCCTCGGCATATTTCTTCAATGTAGAGCCCAGGCCGCGACGGAAACCTGTGAGGTGGGTACCACCTTCAATTGTGTTGATGTTGTTGACAAACGAATAGATGTTCTCGTTGAACGAGGTGTTGTAGGTCATCGCTACCTCAACAGGAATGTCGCCCTTGTTGGTGCTGATGTGAATCACATCATTGATCAGGGCCTCCTTGCTGGCATCGATGTAGCGAACAAACTCATCCAAGCCGGTGCTGCTGAAGAACTCCTCGCTGTGAGGATTGCCTTCCTCGTCCTTCTCGCGCAAGTCGGTGAGAATAAGCTTCACGCCGGCATTCAGATAGGCAAGGTCACGCAAGCGAGTAGCGAGGATTCGATACTCGTAGGTCGTGGTTTGAGTGAAAATACTCGCATCGGGATGGAACTTCACGGTGGTGCCGTGCTCATCGCCACAATCGCCTATCACATGCACATCGCATGTGGGCTTGCCGTAGGCATACTCCTGGCAATAAATTTTGCCGCCACGACGCACCTCGGCACGCAGATAGTCGCTCAATGCGTTCACGCAGCTCACACCCACACCGTGCAAACCGCCCGACACCTTGTAGGAGCCTTTGTCAAACTTACCGCCGGCATGCAGCACTGTCATCACCACTTCGAGTGCCGACTTGTGGAGCTTCTCATGCTCGTCGACGGGAATGCCACGACCGTTGTCTTGCACGATAATGGAATTATCCTCGGTAATGGTGACACGGATAGTGTCACAAAAGCCGGCCAAGGCCTCGTCGATAGAGTTGTCGACCACCTCGCTCACGAGATGATGCAGGCCCTTCACACTGGTGTCGCCAATGTACATCGCCGGGCGTTTGCGCACTGCCTCAAGGCCCTCGAGCACCTGAATATTATGCGCCGAGTACTTTTTCTCTTCTTGTTGTTCTCTAATTTCTTCGTCTGTCATATATGTTATTATTTTTTCTTTTCTCTTTCTATATCGCACAAGCCACCAAACAATCTGATTTACAACAGTTTACAATAGCATTAACACAGCCATTCATGGCATTGCGCTAAAAACATACAAAATTACAAAAAAATAGCCACGTGGCATAATATTTAAATCATAAAAAAAGTGAATATTTTGCGTATTTCTGAGCATATTTTTATTTTTGCATACTAACTCATTTTCGGTATCTAAAACTCCATTTAATGGCCTTACGACGTGCTACATATGACGCCTCCAGCTCCCCCCATAAAACAGAGGAGGCAGGGGGGAGTATGACCACCCGCGAGGCAATAGATACGGGACTGTGTCAAAATAGAGGAGTCACGCTATGCGTGAGAAATTATTCAAATTTTTCCAAATCCAACAAATAATTAATTTGCTTGAAACCAACAAATTAAATAATGTTTGATTTATGATGATTTGTTGGATTTCTGCGCGAAGCGCACTAAACCAGAATTTTAACACACCCTCGTTCCAATCGCCCCATGGAGTTCATCCCCCCCCCTCTAAGAGGGGGAACTGCGGTAAATATCGAATTTTGACACAACAACAGCTTTCCTACGTACGTAACTTTATAATTGTATCATGATGAATTCAAGGGTCATAATTCTGTTGATTTCAGTATTGTGTGGCACACTACAGGGAATAAGTGCCAACGACTATTATGCCCATCTCGACGAGCTGATTTCACGGCACGACGCACTTGTTGCAAGTAAGCAAGCGGCAATCGACAAGGTCAAGAGAACCCTACCTGCCCCCGGCAACGACCCAGCGGCGCTGAACAGAGAGTATAACATCAACTACACACTGTATAGGGAATATGTCGAATTCCAGAACGACTCGGCACAGAAATATATGCGCCGCAACATCGACATTGCAAGAGCTCTGGGCGACAACTCAAAACTCATCGACAGTTACCTCAACCTGATGCACCTGCTAAACAAGGCCTATTTGCTCGACGAAGCTTCGACTCTTGTCAACGACATCGACACCATCAACATGAACAGAGACCAGAAACTGTTTTATTACAAGATTCTGTCGGACACTTACATGTTCAGGATGGAGTTCAACAAGGGTAGCAGCAACGAGAAGCTATACCAGCAGAAGCTCACCGATTACCGACTCAAGATTGCCACGCTCTCCAAACCTGGCTCTGAGCGAAACAAGCTCTATCAGGCCAACTATCTCAACGACACCGGCAAGACACAAGAAGCCATTACTATGCTCGAGAAAATGCTCAAAGACTATCACAGTGGCGAACGCACCTACTCGGTCATAACAAGCACCCTGGCGTTCTACTACAGCCTCTTAGGCAACCACGAGAAGCAAAAACAGCTGTTGGCGATGAGTGCCGCGAGCGACATCGAGGGATGCATCATGGAGAACTCGGCACTCAGGCAGCTCGCCGACCTGCTATTCGACGAGGGAGACATTGACCGAGCCTATCGTTACATCAACATCAGCGTTGCCGATGCCAACTTCTACGGCACCCGACTGCGCAACGTGCAGGCATCGCAGCTGGTGCCGCGCATCATCAATGCCTATCAAGAAAAACAGGAGAAGAACCAGCGCAAGATGCGCAACTTCATCATCGCCTTGAGCCTGCTCGCGATGATGCTGGTGGTGGGAATCACAGGCACCACCCTGCTCTACCGCCGATACCGTCGGCTGAGCGAGAGCCGAAAGCAGATTAACGACCGACTCAACGACACCGTCGACAAGCTCGAAAGCACCAATCAGCAACTTCAGGAGCGCGATAAAATCAAGGAGCAGTACTTGGGTCGCTTCCTCACCTTCAGCAGCTCGCTCATCGACAAGAACGAGACGCAGCGCAAGGCCATGAACCGACTCGCAATGGAAGACCGTATCAAGGAACTGAAAGCACAGCTCAAGAGTCCGCATTTCGACTACGAGAACGCCACTCTCTTCTACCAGAATTTCGACTCGGCATTCCTCAACATCTATCCTAATTTCATCAAGGAAGTCAACAACCTCTTGGAGCAAGACCAGCACATCGAGCCTAAAGAAAACGAGCAGCTCACACGAGAGTTGCGCATCCTGGCGCTCTTGCGCCTGGGCATCACCCACAACAAAGAGATAGCAAGCATCCTGCGAGCTTCAATAGCCACAATCTACACCTACCGCTCACGGCTCAAAGCCCGCGCCACGAGCAAAGACACCTTCGAGGACGACATCAAGCACATTCAAGCCTTGTCACGGGATTAAAACCTCGCTATCAACACCCAAAGCACGTGTGGGGGGAGCAGTAACACGATTATGAATTCTCATGGAGTGGCAGAAACTGCCTGGACACCAATACACTCGAAGGGCGCGCTGCGCGCTTGGAATTGCATGTAATTTAATAAAAAGTCGATTCCCCCATTTCTGGAAGAATCGACTTTTATTGAAATAATATCTAAAATTCACATCATGCTCCAAAGGTCAGAACCGTGAAGTACCTATTGTTGTCGTAGACAAAGTTCAGATTCACATAACCCACGCCATTGCCGCCGTACCATGAGTAGTAGCCGTTGCCGCTGTTGATGGGAGGACCATAGGTCGAAGTCAGCGTGCTGTAGATGCTTGAGAAGCGATAATTGTCTTGATAGGGAGAGGAGTAGGCAAACTCAGCATAGCACATTCCGCCTCGGTCGTCATACTGGAGCATCACATCGGGCCAGCTGTAGCCCATCATGCTCACGTCGCGCAGGTATACGATATTCTCCTGATAGCCATCAATCTCATAGCCGTTATAGTACAGGTAGTTGAGCGATGCATCGAGGAAGGTGCCAAATTCAATGCCAAGAACGCCTGTGATGATTGGAGCCGAAGCATAGTAGCGATATCCCGAAGGTATTACTGGACGATAGTACCACACTACGCGTGGGCGCCAGGGACGATGGGGAGGTGCGATGGGAGCACGCCAGCTCCAACGGTTATAGCGATAGTAGTCATACCAGCGATCGCGTGGTCCGCGTGGGCGGAAACTCTCATGATAACGATAGCGGTTATAGTCGGGGCGAGGACCACCATGATTTATTCCGTGATGTGGGCCGCCTGCAGGGGGGCGATGATCGGCGTGTCCGCCAGGACCTCCGTGACCTCCACCGGGATTGCCACCAGGTCGGCCAGCTTGTCCACCGCCGTGACCGCCATTGCCGCCGTGACCGCCGTGACCGCCGCCGGAATAGCCACCTCCGTGGCCTCCGCCGGGATTGCCGCCACCATGTCCGCCATTACCTCCGTGGCCTCCGCCAGGGTTACCGCCAGGGGTGCTGCCGGGATGTCCGCCATTGCCACCATTGCCGCCGTGGCCTCCACCAGGATTGCCACCAGGGTTACCGCCATTACCTCCGTGGCCTCCGCCAGGATTGCCACCAGGATTGCCACCGGGGTTGCCGCCGGGGGTGTTGCCTCTGCGTCTTTGCTCTGATGGAGTAGATGGAGAAGGGGTAGCTGGTCTGCTCTCTGGACGGCCAGGATTTGCATGAGCACCGTTACGCCCACCACCGTTATATCCACCACGGCCACCGCCATTGCCGCCATTGCCGCCATGCGAACGGTTGTCGGGGCGAGCTGCTGGTCGATCGGCATGTCTCTGAGATGGACTTGCCGAGGGTGTGCTTGGGCGTGATTGGCTACTTGGGCGAGATGGACTTGCCGAGGGAGAGCTGGGGCGTGATGGACTACTTGGGCGAGCCTGTGGGGTGCTGCGTCCCGACTGGCCACCACTGGAATGTGAGGGACTCTGTGCCGCACTTGATGGTCGATTGCCACCACCGCCAGGACCACCGCCGCCAGGACGACGTCCCTGTGCCGCAGCCGGCACAGTAAGAGCCAGCACTGCTATCGCTAATGCTGCTCCCGCAATTGTGTGTAAAAATCTTTTGCTCATGATGATATGTTTTAATGTTAATAATTTCTATGTTGAAGCCTATTTTCTCGTGCTTCTGTGATATTTTGACCTAAAATTGGTAGGAAAGTTTAATGTTTCTAATAGTGAAAGGGGCCAGTAATAGGTGTTCGCTTGTTTTTTATCGACAAACCTTGTTAATGTATAGATGTTTCGGCTCGCTTTTTTTGACCACATTCAGGGCACAGACCCTTTAAAACATAGTTTATATCATGAATCTCAAACTGCGCTGGCAACGATACCACGGGCACCTGAACGCGGCTCAGGCACAACGTCTGGTGGCAACCCACACAATAGAAATGAGCATGAAGGTCATCGAGATGCTCCCCCTCCTCACCACAATGGCACGACGAGGCACACACTGCATACTTTATCGAGCCACTGCCATCATCGATGGCATGTAGCAGATGGTGAGTCAGGAACAAGGTGATGCAACGATAGATTGTTGACTTGTCCACACTCTCAAGGCTGTCTTCAAGGCTTTGAAGCGAGAAAGCGTTGTTGCATTTGAGCATCTCGCGAAGCACCAAGATGCGCATCGCCGTGGGTTTTATGTCACGGTGCTCAAGAAGCTTGATAATATGGTCCTCGGTCATTGGAGAGAAAATAATAATGTAATGAAATATAAATCACACCTTTTGTTACCAGCCACGCCAGCTCTGCTGGTCACGGCCCATGGACCTGCGTGGCGGAGCGGTGTTAACATTCTGCGTCGCACCATGCCTGTAGCCTTTGTCATAACCGCTTTCATAGCCTCGGTCATAGCTCTTTTTCTTGTCGTTGTTGAGGATGATGAGAGCACCTATCACTCCTGGTATCCAGCCACAGAAGGTGAGCAGGAATACAATGAGAAAAGAGCCACAACCCTTGTCAACAACGGCAAAAGGTGGAAATATCACAGCCAGTAAAACCCTCATGCAAGACATAGTAGTAATGTTTTAGTGTGTTAATAATTCAACGTCTTTTCGGGGTTCAAAAAAAGCAAAAACCATGCCAATTATAAAATCACGCAGTTCAAATTATGTGTGCCACGCTCGCGTCATTTCGTTCTACTCTTGCGAGGCAGCGGCTGCATTGCCTGAGCGTCGAAGTAGTAGTAGAGGTTGAACACGCCTTGCTCATAACCCATGGCAATGCCGGTGCCGGCTTCGCTCGTGAAGGTGCCATCGGAACTTAGTCCGAAGCCTTTGGAACCCATCGCGCGGCTCATGAGCTCGAACAAACGCTCTTCGGTGCCAGGTGCACATTCCAGTACCGAGAACATGAGACGAACCTCCTGAAGGCGGGCATCGTAGTTGAAATGAGCTGCGACACTCGACGACGACGTGGTGTCGGTGGGCATCTGGAAACTTGGCACACTGTCGGTGCGCAAGCTGTCGGGCACTGCAGGAGCGGCACCTAATGAAGCTATCTCTCTATCAAAAATGTAACTGTACACGAGCGGAATCATGGGACGGTCTATCTGCTTCATTCCCACATACTGCTCGGGCTTTACTCCAACAAGCGAGTTCAAGTCCATGAGCGTAGAGCCCTTCTTGGCAAAGCACGCCATGTCGTCTTCGATGAAGCTCAGCAGGTTGGCTGCTGTGACCTCAACATTGATATATCCTCTCACGGCCTGGCTTCCAGGAGTATAGGGGCGCAGGTTCACAAATTTTGACTTGCCCACCTGCTTGCCGTGGTCGTCAACAAGTGTCATCACACTGTCAGCAGCCACCACATAACGGGTTGGGGACAGATTGTGTATCACCTGATATTTGAAGGGAATGAGCACATTGTTGTCTTTGTCGACAAGGCCCCAACGGTCACCTTTCAGAACAATGTACCTGCCGTCACCAGCATACTGGCCATTGCGGTAATTGGCATCTTTAACCTTCTTGGGCAGTTCCAGTGGGCTGGACACCTCTTTGCCGTTATAGTCAAGGTACACCAACGAGTCCTTCTTCAACACAGCAAGAGCGCCCATCCTGTAGCTGTCGCTCATGGGCTGGTAGGTCTTGGTGTCTAAGTCACACAGTTTCTTGCCATTACGGTCAATGACACTTATCACGCGCAACGAATCGGTGGCTTGACTCATCGACACCAGTGCCACTTTGTCTTCGGTGAAACCGAAAGCATTGGTATACTCGGCCTTTATCACTGTATCACCCTTCACATCGATGAAACCATAACGGTCAAGAGCTGTGTGGATGAGCGAGCGGCCGTTGGTGAACATCGAGGCGGTGAGTATGCTCGGCGACAACTCGGAAACGGTCTCACACTGCTTGTTGATTACCTCAAGTGGTTTACCGGGCCTGCTCACAATGGCATGACCGTCGTTGAAGTAGGTGGCACTGCCGTAGGACTCTTTGTTGACAGGCTTCTTACAATCTTTGACATTATAAAAATCGATGCGATTGTCGTCGTTATACACCCAGAACATGTCGTCCAGAACAGGCGATGGAGGGTTCACAAATGCGTCTTTGGCTAAAATCTCTCCATTCTCCACATTCAAGATGCTCCACTTTGTGCTACCCTGAAGCACTACTGGCAAGTACTTTGCCTCTTGTATGTAGACACCTTTCTCCTTGTCGCAAGAGGCCAGCAGCGCTATCGCTGCAAGCATTACAGCCATCAATGTTATATGTCTTCTCATAATATATTCTCTATTTTTGCGATGCAAATATAATAAATTATTTATAGGTGGAAAAGTTATTGACTAATGTGGCTTGTTGTTTTAGAAAAATTTAGGAAAAAACACACGAGAGCCGCCTCGACAATGGGCGGCTCTCGCTATAATTATGATTGATGTTTTTTTATTGATACTTGGGCGAGCTGCCATATTTGTTCTCCTTCTTGTCACTGTCGATGCACAACAGATATATGAGATAAACATAATACATCAAGGAGGCTACTAAAATGGACATGCCAACTATTACGAAGGTGCCTGGTTGCATCTCGATACCGAAGAAGTCAACAGTCTCATAATTTCTTGTAATCAATCCTATAACGGGCGCGATTTGGAGAATGAATCTTATAATCAGGAAACCCACCAGCCACCAGCCACTGCGATTGGTGTCATGCAGGCGACGAATGCCTGAACCAATGTTGGCAATAAGTATCACTAAAACCAGCACAACAAGAACAGGATACATTACTACAAAATAGACGCTTTGCAATGCACGAAAGCTTTCATTGAATACCAACATTATAGCACTCATCCAATAGACAAAGAGACTCAAAGCTATCAAAACAATTGCACCAAGCTGGAACCACCAGAACTCGCTGCGGCGGGCACGACCGGTGAAGTCAAACCATTTGGTCATGCACACTTCTATGCTCTCCAAGAAGTCAAGCATGGGACGCTCGCCTCTTGCAGCAAAACTTTTATCGCTGCGAAGCTGGCGAGCTTCCTGCTTCTTGATTTTCTTCTCATACATGGGAGGAATGTAACCGGGACTCTGATGCTTGGATGATATGCCATACTTGTTGGCCTCCAAGTCACTGTCGGCGCACAGGAAAATAACTAATACCAACGACATCAACCCAATAATCACAAGTGAGAACATCTTGATGGCGGTCAACTTCGACTCGGTCATGTCATACAACGGAGTGCCAAATATAGAGTAGGTACCGGCATAGTAACCTGGTTCAATCAAAAACAGAAACGCACTCACAAGAACTACAGGAATGAGATAGGCTAAATACCACCACCCGCTACGGTCCGAGTCATGCAAGCGTCGCACTGTGACCGCCATCGTGGGGATCACGGTTAATGCGCTGCCATAGCCAAAGGTGAACACTCCCACCAGCACATTGAACAACTGGAACCACCAGAACTCACTGCGACGAGCACGACCCTTGAAATCGGCATACTTGCGCAGGCATTCAACCACCGAGTCAAGCATGTTCATGCGAGGCCACTCACCCTTGTCGTTAAGATACCTGTTACTCTCGACCTTCGAGGATTGCTGAAGCTGAGAAACTGGTGACATAACACCATGAGGGCCTGTGTAGTCTGGACCAAAAAACAACTGAGCCACCTCGGGAATGTCGGTAGCCTTCTCCCACTTCTCGGTTTCGGAACTCCACACCTGCGATACCGGTGTGAGACCATGAGACAGCAACTCACCCACACTGAATGGACCCACACTGTCATTGTCTTTCTCTAAATAATACTGTGCCATAAGATTCTGAATATTTTTAATGTATAAAATGCTTTTTTCTGCCTCAGCACTTCACATCCTGGCGAGGCTTTACTATGAATAACAAAACAAACCGAAAAGTAATCAAATATCTCTACTTTTTTAGCGACACTTGACACTGATTTTTTTCTAACATCACAATGTTAATGTTTTTCCTAACAAATCAATCCATATCAAAATTCAAGCCTCAAAGTTAATAATAATTATTGAGTCACACAACATTTGAAATCTATTTTACCTCATTTCATCCTTTTTTTTGAAAACGTGTTTTGAAAACGACACTCGAGCCAAAACCTCCTCCTTACGTCACAAAAGTGCCATTTATAGCATTTACATGAGGTGAAATTTGCTTTTAAAAAAATATTTTAGTATCTTTGCGAAAAATAACAATTTAATAACTAACTAAAACAAAAAAAGTTTGTGAAAAAGATCTTACTTGCATTTTTTATGATTTTTTCTTGTGGCTTCACCTTGTCGGCGACCATAAATGGCGATGTGAACGGTGACGGCAGTGTCACCAGTGCCGATGTCACTGCTCTTTACAACTATCTGCTCAATGGCAATACCGCCAGCCTTGTCAATGGTGATGTAAATGCCGATGGCAGCATCACAAGTGCCGATGTCACCTCGGTTTATAACATCCTACTCGGCAACGATCAGCCCGAATTTACCCACGTTTATATCCTTGGCGAGGTAAACGGCAACTTGTGGTCAGCCAGCAATGGAGTGGAGATGACAACCGTGGACGGCAAAATCTACACCGCCGACATCACTATCGAAGGCGATTACAACTACTGCTATTTTGGCTTCACCACTAAACTTGCCGATGCTGCCAGTGGGACACCGTGGGACGACATAGCTCCTTACCGGTTTGGCGCAGTTAGTGCTGGCGACTACAACTTCGTCGTGACAGAGAATCTCCTAGGCACCGAGATTGCTCTTACTAACGAGAATTATTTGGCTCTACAGATGGCTCATGGCAATTTCAACTTGAGAGTTGATATGGAGAACATGAAGCTCACTATCACTGGTGAGTTCGAACCTCAAGGCATTACTGAATATAACGTCAATGGCGTGAAGTTCAAGATGGTGGACGTGGAGGGCGGCACTTTCACGATGGGCTCGCTCAATGATGATCCAGAAGCTTATGATAACGAAACTCCTACTCATCAGGTGACATTAAGCAGTTTCGCCATCGGTCAGACCGAGGTGACCCAGGAACTGTGGCAGGCTGTGATGGGAAGCAATCCAAGCTTCTTCAGTGGCACTAATCTGCCTGTTGAGCAAGTGAGCTGGAATCAGTGTCAAGAGTTTGTCGCCAAGCTAAACGAGATGCTGCCAATGGCTGGCTATGAGTGGAGTTTGCCCACCGAGGCACAGTGGGAGTTTGCCGCTCGTGGAGGCAACAAGAGCTGTCTCTACTTGTATAGTGGCAGCAACAACATTGACAATGTGGCGTGGTACCAGGATAACAGCGACAACACGACCCACCAGGTGGCGACTAAAACCCCCAACGAGCTTGGTCTCTATGACATGAGCGGTAATATAGAGGAATGGTGTTTAGACCATTACGCTGCTTATTCAGCCTCGCCACAAGTCGATCCTTGTGTCTCTACTGGCACTGCCAACTTCCTTGTCAACTTGCGTGGAGGATTCTATAGTGCCGAAGCCAAATTGTGTCGTAACACGCGCCGCGACTGCTGGGACCCAGCCCAAAGCTATAGGGAAATTGGCCTGCGACTTGCCTTGGTGCCTAAGGCCGATACATAGGCTTGCGCCTCGCCATTTCGGCTGAATAAAACCTTGAAATGATAGTATTGACTGCTAACATTAGCAACAAAATGGTCGCAAGTGTAACTAAAACAATGCACTTGCGACCAACTTTTTTCAATTACTTTTATAACGATTATTTATATTAGAGATTTGTTATAATAGATTTTGGAAGTTTAATTATTAATATGTAACTTTGCACGCACAACCATTACAGGAACTTATCTATCTATAAAATAATAACAAAACTAATCATGAACAATTCAATTATTAATTTTCCACTTCCAGCTAATGAGCCAGTAAAGGCTTATATGCCTGGATCACCCGAGCGTGTAGCATTAGAGAAAGAACTTGAGCGCCAGAGCAAGTTAGTGGTAGAAATCCCCATCATCATTGGCGGTAAAGAAATCCGCACAGGCGATATGGGCGAAGTTACCTGCCCACACGACCACAAGCACGTGATTGCCCGTTACCACAAGGTGGGCAAGAAAGAGGTTGAGATGGCAATCGAGGCCGCTATGAAGGCTTGGAAAGAGTGGAGCCAGACCCCTTGGACCACCCGCGCCGCTATCGTGATGAAGATGGCCGAGCTGCTTGCCACCAAGTACCGCCCCATCATGAACGCCGCCACCATGCTCGGACAGAGCAAGAACTTCTTCCAGGCCGAGATTGACTCGGCTTGCGAGACTATCGACTTCTTCCGTTACAATGTGCACTACGCTTCTAAGATATATGCCATGCAGCCCAAGGACGGCGTGGCACAACTCAACCACACCGAGTATCGCCCACTCGAGGGCTTCATCCTCGCTGTGACTCCATTCAACTTCACCTCTATTGCCAGCAACCTGTGCATGACTCCCGTGCTCATGGGTAACGTGGCTCTGTGGAAGCCATCGACCACCGCCCTGCTGAGCAACTACTACCTGATGCAGCTCTACAAAGAGGCTGGTCTGCCCGACGGCGTGGTTAACTTCTTGCCAGGCAGTGGCGCATTGATTGGCGAGGTTGCCACCGAGTCGAAGTACTTCTCAGGAATCCACTTCACTGGCAGCACCGCAACCTTCAAGTCGCTGTGGAAACAAGCCAGCATGAATGTTGACAAGTACATCTCTTATCCACGCCTCGTGGGCGAGACTGGCGGCAAGGACTTCATCTTCGTTCACCCCAGTGCCGACCCCAAGGCTGTTGCCACTGCTGCCTTCTGCGGAGCCTATGAGTTCCAGGGCCAGAAGTGCTCGGCAGCATCGCGCATGTACATCCCCAAGAGCATGTGGGCTGGCGTTCTTGCCGACATGAAGGCTATGGCAGCCGAGGTTAAGATGGGCGACGTGATGGATCCAAGCAACTTCATCAACGCCGTTATCGACAAGGCTTCGTTCGACAAGGCTAAATCTTATATCGACTTCGCTAAGGAAGCTAAGGATGCCGAGGTAGTGATGGGCGGCAACTGCGACTGCAGCAAGGGATGGTTTGTTGAGCCCACTATCATCGAGACCAGCAATCCTCACTTCAAGTCGATGGAAGAGGAAATCTTCGCCCCAGTGCTCACCGTTTACCCCTACGACGACGAGAAGTGGGAAGAGGTAGTGAAGGATTGTGACGCTACTTCTCCTTATGGCTTGACAGGTGCTGTGTTTGGCCGCGACCGCATGGCTGTGGAGAAGATTACCGACGCTCTGCGTTACACCGCCGGCAACTTCTACATCAACGACAAGCCAACAGGCGCAGTGGTTGGCATGCAGCCCTTCGGTGGCGCTCGTGCCAGCGGTACCAACGACAAGGCTGGTGGCGAGTTCAACCTCATCCGCTGGATCATCCCACGCGTGATCAAGGAGACTCTCGTATCGCCCACCGATTACCGCTACACCTACATGAAATAATCACATTTCTTTTCTATAAAACGACTATTTCAATCCCTGTTCCGCAATCGCCATTTACACAAAGGCGGTTGCGGAAGGTAGGGAGAGATTATTATTTATGGACAACAAACAACTAAAACCTTGTGAGGTAAACGTTAGTTCTGAGACTGGCAGGCTCAGGGCCGTGCTGCTGCACAGGCCAGGAGTGGAGATAGAGCGCATGACACCGCTCAACGCCAATGCCGCTCTCTACAGCGACATCCTCAACAAGCCCATCGTCGACGAGGAATACCGCAACTTCAGCGGCGTGCTCGAGCGCTGGACACAAGTATATTATGTTCAAGACATCCTCGAAGAACTACTCAAGGACGAGGCAGTGAAGACTAAACTGCTCGCCGATAGCCTCAAGGGATGCAACCAAAAAACAGCAAAGGTTATTGACGAGATTGCAGGCAACGACCCCAGTCGTCTTGCACAGGTGCTCATCGAAGGCTGCGAAGACCTCAAGTGGGACGGAGCCAGCGAGCACCGCTATCTGCTCAAGCCCCTCTACAATCTGTTCTTCACCCGCGATGCTTCGAGCACAGTCTACAACCGCGTGCTCATCAACTCCATGAGCTTCGAGGTGCGTGAGCGTGAGTCGCTCATCTATGAGGCTATTTTCAAGCACTTCTTCGGTGTCGACACCCTCAATGCCATGGCATGGAACCCCTATGCACGCACCGAGGGAGGCGATGTGCAGATTGCAAGCCCCGACATGCTCTGCATTGGCCAGGGCATTCGCACCAACCGCAAGGGCATCGAATATCTGGCTCAGACCTTCGCACGCGAGCGCGACCATTTCACCATCGTGGCACAAGAGCTGCCCAAGGAACCCGAGTCGTTTATCCATCTCGACATGGTGTTCACCTTCCTGGGAAAGCACCAGTGCATGGCGTTCGAGCCTATGCTCACTAAGAAGGGACTCTTTGCCGGCAAGGACACAACCATCATCACCATCGACCACGGCAAGATAACCTACAAGAGTGCCCCAAACATTGTTGATGCACTCAACAGCCTCGGCTGGGAGATAGAGCCAGTGATTGGTGGCGGCAGCGACCCATGGACTCAGCTGCGTGAGCAGTGGCACAGTGGCGCCAACTTCTTCTCACTGGGCGACGGCAAGATATTAGGCTATCGACGCAACACCCACACCATCGAGGCCCTCGACCGAGCAGGATTTGCCGTGCTCAATGCCGAGGACATCGTCAGTGGAAAGGTCAACATGAACGACTACGAGAAATTTGTCGCAGCATTCCCAGGCAGCGAACTCCCCCGCGCAGGCGGCGGCGCACGATGCATGACAATGCCCATCCTCCGCGACTAATTCCCCGAAAATAAAGCCTAAGACAACTTAGCTCCCCACCACACCCGGGGAGCTTTTCTTTTACCCCATTTTCCCCAACATCCAAAAAAATGACCGAAAAAGAACCGTCCCTTTTCGGTCAAATTTTATCTCAAAATAGTCCAAAAAAAGAACAAAACCCTCAAATAAATGGTCAAAAAGTCGAAAATGACTGAAAAAGAACCGTCCCCTTTCAGTCAAAATTGAAAAAAATGACTGAAAAAGAACCGTCCCTTTTCGGTCATTTTTTTGTTTAATGTTGTTATTTTCCGCTGCCACCGCAATCGGGACAGGTCATCTTGCCAGAGCCTTTTTTCATATGCTCACCTTCATATCCTTCACTTGATTTATGACCACTGCCACCACATTTTTTACAACCATAATACTGAGTCCAGTAGCCCTCATCGGCAAGAGTTCTTTTTGAAGTATAGCCTTTACCGTGACATTTACTGCAAGCTACCTTTCCACTGCCACCACAGCGAGAGCAAGTAGCGTTCTCACTTGTTGTTGAGGCATTCTCAGCTCCATCAACAGCTGCTTTAGCGGTATCAGCATTAGTTGCCGAAGGTGTTTCTACAGGAGTCGACATCTCTTGAACCTGTTCTTGAGTAGAATAATCACTAGCCGAAGACTCCGACCCTTCACTTGATGAGCCACCACACGACACCAGCACCATAGCGGCTGTCGCAAAAAACAATAAAAATAATTTCTTCATGATTTTTGGTTTAATTTTAATGGTAAAAAACTATACCTTACCTGTGCCATGGCACTTCGGGCATTTCATCTTGCCTGAGCCTTTGCGGAGATTACCTCCATCAGAAGCAGCAGAACCTGAACCTCCACACTTTTTACATCCATAATCCAGCTCAACTTCTGTTCCTGGGTAGTGAGAATAGATTACACCACGGCCGTGGCACTTCGAGCATTTCACCTTGCCACTGCCGCCACACTTAGAGCAAGTAGCTGGTTCACTGGCAACCTCATTTTGAGCATCGGCTGAAACTGCTGAATCGGGCGTTGCTGTTGATGATTGAGGTGTTGTGACTGGAGCATTCATTTGAGTAGAATCATCCATTGACGATGAAGAGCTCGAAGACCCTTCACTTGATGAGCCACCACACGACACCAGCGTCATGGCTGCTGTCGCAAAAAACAATAAAAATAATTTCTTCATAATTTTTGCTATATTAATGGTTATAGTTTCAAATCACAATTATCATTTCTTTCCACTACCACCGCACTCAGGACATTTCATATTGCCCGAACCTTTGTGATAGCCATAATTTTCCAATGTACCTCCGAAGCGTTCACCCATTTTGTGACCTTTTCCACCACATTTTGAGCAGCCTTCATATTTAGCGAAGTTGTCCATTGTATCATAAAAATATCCACGGCCGTGGCACTTTGAGCATTTCACCTTGCCACTGCCGCCGCACTTAGAGCAAGTAGCTGGTTCACTGGCCGGCTCTTGAGCATCGGCGGAAACTGCTGAATCGGGTGTTGCTGTTGATGATTGAGGTGTTGTGACTGGAGCATTCATTTGAGTAGAATCATCCATTGACGATGAAGAGCTCGAAGACCCTTCACTTGATGAGCCACCACACGACACCAGCGTCATGGCTGCTGTCGCAAAAAACAATAAAAATAATTTCTTCATGATTTTTTGTTTTAAGTTTAATAGTTAACACTTCACGCCACAAAAATATAGCAAAAAGTCGACTTTCCACTGGTCCTTTTTGGTCCTTTTTGCAATTAGTTTATTCAGAAGAAGAAAAGCGACATTTAGTTCTTATTAATTATATTTCTCCGATTTTCTCCGATTTATCGGTTTTTGGGGTGTTTTTGTTTTTATAATCGTGTTTGTTTCATCAAAAATCACTACCTTTGCAGATTAATATGATATATTAGGTATTTTATATACGTAAATATTTAATGAACGACGATAATAACATATCCGAAGAACTGGAGCACATCAAGGATAATGAATCTGCCAACTCTGTTGAGTCAAGCGATTCACAATCTCATGGCACGAACCACGACTCACACACCTCACAAAAAGACAAGCGCCTAAAGCTGTCGGGGATGTATCAGAACTGGTTCATCGACTATGCCAGCTATGTGATTCTTGAGCGCGCCATTCCACACATCGAGGATGGCCTCAAGCCTGTGCAGCGACGCATCCTTCACGTCATGAAAGAGAGCGACGACGGCCATTACACCAAGGTGGCTGGTATCGTGGGCGACACTATGCACTACCACCCTCACGGCGACGCCTCGATTGGCGACGCACTGGTGCAATTAGGGCAAAAGGAACTGCTCATCGACACCCAGGGTAACTGGGGCAACATCCTCACCGGCGACGGCGCTGCCGCTCCACGTTACATCGAGGCTCGACTCAGCGAGTTTGCCCTCGAGGTGGCTTTCGACAACAAGGTCACCGAGTGGACCATGAGCTACGATGGCCGCAACCGCGAGCCCATCACTCTGCCGGTTAAATTCCCTTTGCTGCTCGCTCAAGGTGCCGAGGGTATCGCCGTGGGTCTCTCGTGCAAGATTCTGCCACACAACTTCAACGAAATCCTCGATGCTGCCGTAGCCTACCTCAAGGGCGAGGAGTTCCAGCTATACCCCGACTTCCCGACGGGTGGATATGTCGACGTGAGCAACTACCGCGACGGTGAGCGAGGTGGCAACGTCAGGGTTCGCACTAAGATTGAGAAACTCGACAACAAGACACTGCTCGTCAAGGATCTGCCCTACGGCAAGACCACCAGCACGCTCATCGACTCAATTCTGCGAGCCGCCGAGAAAGGAAAGATAAAAATCAAGAAAGTCGAAGACAACACTTCGTCGACTGCCGAAATCATTGTCACTCTGCAGCCTGGAACATCGAGCGACAAGGCCATCGATGCGCTCTATGCCTTCAGCGACTGCGAGACCAGCATTTCGCCCAACATCTGTGTCATCAAGGACGAGAAGCCGCAGTTCCTCACCGCGACACACCTGTTGCAGTTCAGTGTCGACCACACCAAAGACATTCTCAAGCGCGAACTCGAGATTCAGCGCCTCGACACCATGGAGTCGCTGTTCTTCGCCTCGCTCGAGAAAATATTCATCGAGGAACGCATCTACAAGGATCGTGGCTATGAGCAGGCCAAGGACGAGGACGCCGCTGTCAAGCACATCGACAAGCGACTCGACCCCTTCAAGCCACAATTCTACCGTGCCATCACACGTGACGACATTCTGCGACTCATGGAGATAAAGATGAAGCGCATCGTCAAGTTCAACAGCGACAAGGCCGACAACTATATCGCCACTCTCAACGAGCGACTCGCCGACATCGACTACAAACTCGCGCACCTCGTCGAGCACACCATCAACTGGTATGAGAACCTGAAAAAGAAATACGGCCACCTGCATCCACGACGCACCACAATTCGCGACTTCGACACCATCGTAGCAAGCAAGGTAGCCGAGGCCAACGAGAAGCTTTACATCAACCGTCAGGAAGGATTTATCGGCACCTCGCTCAAGAAGGATGAATACATCTGCAACTGCAGCGACATCGACGACATCATCATCTTCTACAAGGACGGAAAATACAAGGTTACGAAGGTGGCCGAGAAAATCTATGTGGGCAAGAACGTGATGCACGTGGGAGTCTACAAGAGAAACGACAACCGCACCATCTTCAACGCACTCTACACCGACGGCCGCGGAGGCACTACCTACATGAAGCGCTTTGCTGTCACTGGAGTGACTCGCGACAAGGAATATGACATCACACAAGGCAAACCTGGCTCTAAGGTGATTTGGTTCACCGTCAACCCCAATGGCGAAGCCGAGGTGCTCAGGGTGACTCTCAAGCCCAAGAAGCACCTGCGTGTGCTGCAGTTTGACGTAGACCTCGCCGACATGGCCATCAAGGGCAAGAACGTCAGGGGTAACATGGTGACAAAGAACGAGATACACCGCATCACCCTCAAGGAGCACGGACGCTCCACACTGGGCGACCGCGAGGTGTGGTTCGACCAGGACATTTTGCGCATCAACTACGAGGGACATGGTGTCTCGCTGGGCAAGTTTGCAGGCGATGACCGCATCCTCGTCATCATGCGCAACGGAGACTTCTACACCACAAGCTGCGAGGCCACCAACCACTACGAGGAAGGCATCCTCCGCATCATGAAATACGATCCAAGCATCGTGTGGACTGCCGTTCTCAACGATGCCGACCAGGGTTATGTCTACCTCAAGCGCTTCACCCTCGACGACAACAACAAGAAGCAGCGCATGATTGGCGACAACCCCGAGTCGTCGCTCATCTTGCTCACAAGCGAAAAATACCCGCGACTTGAGGTGAAATTCGGTGGCGACGACAGCGTGCGCGACAACCTTATTGTCGAAGCGAGCGAGTTCATCGCCGTCAAGAGCTTCCATGCCAAGGGAAAACGCTTAACCAACTACAAGGTGGAATCGGTGACCGAACTGGAGCCAACCATTGTGGAAGAATCCACAACACCCGATGAAGATACCCAACAAGAATCCAACTCCCAACAAGAAGATATCGATATCAATCAACAGGAAGTAAGGGATAAACTCACGGGACAAACGAGATTATTTGACGACGAAACATGAGACGACAGGCGATAATAGGGTTACTCTTTGTCATGCTTCTCATAGCATGCGGCTCGCAATGCGCTTTTGCGCAGGAAGAGAGCAGTGAGAAACCCTTGCGACCTGTGGCCACCATGTTTGAGGCTCATTATGGACATGCCTCGATTCTCGACTCCTACCTCTCCCCCATCACTTATGGAGGGCACGCTCTCTCCATCAACTACGAGGCGCAGCAGGCCACTGGCTTCAACCCCGAGCAATGGACACGCCAGCTGCGGTTAGGTGTTGACTATGACTACACTCACAACCCCGCCGGCAACCACACCATGCATGCCCTCAACGTCAACGCTAAATGGGCTATGATGCACAAGTGGAACAATGCCTTCGCCCAGGGACTCCAGTTCCAATTGGGAGGAATGACACAGCTCAGGGGAGGCGCACTCTACAACGCCCACAACAGCAACAATGTGGTCTCGGCGCGCATTCACTGGAACGTTGGCGCCATGGGCCAAGCCATCTACAACACTCACATCAAGCGATTGCCCATCACCATCAGGTATCAAGCCACGCTTCCCGTGGCGGGCGTCTTCTTCGCCCCCGACTACGACGAGGCCTACTACGAAATATACCTCGGCAACCACAGCAACCTCGCTCACTTCGGGTGGTGGGGAAACCGTTTCGACCTTGACCACATGGTGTCGGCCGACTTGCATCTTGGCAGCACTATCTTGCGCATTGGCTACCGCAACCGCCTGTCAACTTCATGGGTCAACAACATCAGCACACGCGATGCCGTTCACTATCTTGTGATTGGCATTGGTGGCGAGTTCTTGAATGTAAACAACAAGCGCAACAAGTTGAGCAACAACACAATATCTTCGGTCTACCAATGAAAAAATTTATCAACATATTGATATTGGCTGTTGCCATACTGTCACTCTCAGGTTGCCACAATGAGCCTGAGTGGAAAAATGACCCATACGGCAACTTCGATGCCCTCTGGACTATTCTCGACGAGCATTACTGCTTCTTTGCCTACAAGGATGTGGACTGGAACGAGGTCAGAACCCGCTACCGCAGCCAGATCCACAAGGACATCACAAGCAAGGAGCTTTTCAACCTGTGCAGCGACATGCTCAAGGAATTGCAGGATGGGCACACCAACCTCATCTCCTCGTTCGATGCCTCTCGATACTGGATTTGGGAGCAATACCCCATCAACTACGATGAGAGGCTCATCGACGAGCATTACTTGCACTTCAACTATCGAAGGGCTTCGGGTATCAAATACCAGATTCTCGAAAACAATTTCGGCTATATGTACTATGGCGACTTCGCCAACGGCATTGGTGAAGGCAATCTCGACCTCATCCTCAACAATCTCGCACCAAGCGACGGACTCATCATCGACGTGAGAAACAACGGAGGAGGTTTCCTTACCAATGTGGAGACATTGGTGGCACGATTCATAGACGAGCGTATCTATGCCGGCTCCATTCAGCACAAGACAGGAACTGGACACGACGACTTCTCCGACCCGTTCGACTATTTTTTCGAGCCAGCTCACGGACGTGTGCACTATAACAAGCCCATCGTGGTC
This sequence comes from uncultured Prevotellaceae bacterium, assembly GCA_947167995.1. Classification (GTDB taxonomy): domain Bacteria; phylum Bacteroidota; class Bacteroidia; order Bacteroidales; family Muribaculaceae; genus Sodaliphilus. The sequence continues at coordinate 35,521 of CAMVKS010000013.1, read as the reverse complement.
ATAGCCAACAGAGGCTCGTTCAGCGCTACCAACAATTTCGTCTCCATAATGAAATCATTGCCCAACGTCACTGTCGTGGGCGATGTCACAGGGGGAGGTTGCGGACTGCCGTTCACCAGCGAACTCCCCAACGGATGGAGCATTCGCTTCTCGGCAGCACCCATCACGGGACCCGACGGACAACTCACCGAATTTGGAGTGCAACCCGACGTCAAAGTCGACATGTCGCAAGACGACATTAGCAAAGGGAAAGACTCCATTCTCGAAATGGCTTTTACTATTCTTAAACAGAAACGCATAAATAACTGAGAACTATGGAAATAACCCCCATCGCAACGTTCCACTCGCCGTTTAACGAAAAGTTTGGCATCCCACGACAAAGTGGGATTGTGGACAGCATCGAGGGTTATATTGTGTTCTACGAGCAATTTCGTAACCCCGACTACATAAGGGGTATCGAGGATTTTGATTTCTTGTGGCTTATATGGGAGTTCTCGGCCAACAAGCACCAGGCGGCAAGCCCCACAGTAAGACCGCCCAGGCTCGGTGGCAATGCAAGAATCGGGGTGCTTGCATCTCGCTCTCCCTACCGCCACAACAGGCTCGGACTCTCGGCTGTAAAGCTCGACAAAGTGGAACTCAACACTGCTCAAGGGCCTGTTCTGCATGTCAAGGGGGCCGACTTGATGGATGGCACGCCCATCTACGACATCAAGCCCTACATAGCCTATGCCGATGCTCACCCGCAGGCACGATGTGGATTTGTCGACAGCAACGAGTGGAAAACTCTCGAAGTGAACATCTGCCCCGCTGTGGCTCGGCTATTGAACGAAAAGCAACGCGAAGCGCTCGAAAAGACGCTCGCCCTTGATCCAAGACCGCATTTTCACAACGACCCCACCAAGGTCTACGGCATGAAATTTGACGGCATGGACATTCATTTCACCGTTGATGGAAAAATTCTAAACGTAATCGAATTATAATCACACATAAACTTTTCTACCAATGCTTCAAATCCGATGTAAAAACAACAATGTAACTCGGGAATTTCCCGAGGGGACCTCGCTGCTTGAAGTGTACAACGCTTTTGCTTCAGAGCTGAACTTCAAGTATCCTGTGGTCTCGGCCAAAGTGAACAATGCCTCGCAGGGCCTCAAGTTCAGGCTCTTCCAGAACCGCGACGTGGAGTTCCTGGATGCGCGACGCGGCTCGGGCTATCGCGTGTATGTGCGCTCACTGTGCTTCGTGCTCTACAAAGCCACCACCGACACCTGCCCAGGTGCCAAGCTCTTCATCGAGCACCCCATCTCGGGCGGCTACTACTGCAACCTCAGGAAAAAGAACTCTGAGCCCGTGACCGACGACGACATCTCGCGCATTCACCACCGAATGAAGGAGATTATCGACAGCGACATGGTATTCCACCGCCACGAGGCAACCACCGAGGCAGCCGTCAAGGTCTTTGCCGAGCGTGGATTTGCCGACAAGGTGAAGCTACTCGAGTCGAGCGGACAAATCTACAGCGACTACTACACCCTCGAGGACACTGCCGACTATTTCTATGGTCCTCTCGTGCCCTCGGCTGGCTACCTGAAGGTGTGGGACGTGATTCGCTACAAGGACGGCATCATGCTGCGCACGCCCGACTGGGACTGCCCCACCCGCTTGTGCGAGATGCACGACATGCCACGCACATTCGAGATGTTTGCCGAGAAAGTGCACTGGGACGTGATCATGCGACAGTCCAACGCCGGCGACGTGAACAAGGCTATCCTTAACGGCTACGCCTCCGAGCTCATACAGGTGAGCGAAGCCCTGCAGGAGAAGAAAATCGTGCAGATTGCCGAGGAAATTGACCGCCGATTCCGTAACAAGGAGAACCCCATCAGGCTGGTGCTCATCACCGGACCTTCAAGCTCGGGAAAGACCACCTTCTGCAAGCGTCTGTCAATCCAGTTGCTCGCTTGCGGACTGCGCCCGTTGTCGTTCTCTACCGACGACTACTTCGTCAACCGTGAGGACACACCGCTGTTGCCCAATGGCGACTATGACTTCGACAACATCAAGGCTGTGGACTGCAAGCTTTTGGAAGACCACCTCATGAGACTCATGAACGGCGAGCGCGTAGAGATTCCTGAGTTCAATTTCGTCACAGGAAAGAGGGAATTCAAGGGAAAGAAACTTAAACTCAAGAACGACACGGTGCTCATCATCGAGGGAATTCACGCACTCAACCCCATGCTCACCAATCGCATCCCCGACAGCAAGAAGTTCAAGGTCTTTATCTCCACCCTCACCAGCATCTCGCTCGACGACCACAACTGGGTGCCCACCAGCGACAACCGCTTGCTGCGACGCATCATCCGCGACTACAACAAGGGAGCATTCAGTGCTACCGAGACCATCAGCCACTGGAAGAACGTGTGTGCGTCGGAGGAGAAGTGGATTGCGCCCTACCAGGAGAACGCCGACATGATGTTCAACTCGGCGTTGAACATCGAGTTTGCTGTGCTGCGACCTTATGCCGAGCTCATCCTCTCGACAGTGCCAAAGAATTGTCCCGAATATTCCGAAGCGCACCGCCTGCTCAAGTTCATCCACTACTTTATCCCTGTCGACGACAAGGAGATTCCACCCACGAGCATCATGCGTGAGTTCCTCGGCGGCTCGAGCTTTAAGTATAATAAGAGATAAGATAATCAACAATAACCACAAACACCAATTAATGCATTATGTAAAAATACCAATTTCTGGCGATTGCTGGCAGTTAGCCGAAGCAGTAATTTTACATCGTGAAAAAAACAATAATTTATTAACCATTAATCTTTATTATTATGAAGAAATTTTACATGATTCTTGCAGCGATTGCTGCTTTTGCGATTAGTGCCCAGGCCCAGAACGCCGGCACTATCAACGTGGGCGACTGGGACGAAGCCAGCACCTACAATGGCTCTTATTTTGACATGGCGCCTACCAATTTCTACTTGGCCCACACTGGTTCTCAGATGATTTTCACCCCCGACCTGCTCTCTGACCTCGACGGCAAGCAGAATGTAAAAATCACTGGACTGAAGTTCAAGTTCTACGATGAGACCTTTGAGGAGATTGTTCGCAACACTAAGGTTTATCTCCAAGAGACCGATGCCACTGAGTTCGCCTTAAATGACGATGGCATAAAGCAGTTCTTTGAGTTTGGCGAGCCAGCTTATGAGGTTCAGTTAGACATCGACATGCTCGAGTACTATGGCGATGACTGTACCCTCGAGTTCCCCGTTGATTTCAACTTCACTCCTGGCAAGAGCCTGATCGTGACCATCGTCTTCGACGCCGAGGATGACGACAACTGCACCATGGGCAGCGACTATGCCTCCTTCTACACCTCTGGGATTCGCGGCAAGGCTATGACCTACACCGACAACTGGGAGAGCTTCCTTGACTTTGCTCAAGGCACCGACTGGCCCAATTCAACAGCTACTCTGGGCTGCGGAACCAACGTTGAGCTTCCTGTCACCGAGATTTCTTACACCTATGAGGAGGATCAGCCTGTAGTAGAGGAAGGTTTCTTCTTGGTAGGTGACTTCAACGACTGGAACCAGACCGCTGAGGGTGGCCGCTTAGCGTTTGACGAGAACGACATGCTCGAAGGTGTTGAGCTCGAGGCTGGTACTGAGTTCAAGGTTATCGCTTTCGACGAGGATGGCACTATCTGGTTCGGTGGCCAAGACGAGAACAACGTAGGCTACTTCTTGCTCAACAACGACCTCATGGGCCAGGGCATCATGTGCGTTGAGGGTGAAAGCGGTGCAAACTTCCGCGTTGAAGAGGCTGGCACTTACAACATTCAGCTGGATGTTCTGAGAGACTTTGGCGGTGCAGTTGTGATGACTGTCACCAAGGAAGACCCAAGTGCAATCAGCACCGTTGGTGTTGACATTAAGGCCGACAACGCTTACTACAACCTCATGGGCGTTAAGTACAACAGCATGCCAACAGTTCCCGGCATCTACATCCACAACGGTAAAAAAGTTGTGATTAAGTGAGAGCAGAACTGAGCTTGCTCAAGTTATGCCGAACGTGAACAACTTCGAGCGAAAGCTCAACGTTGTGATTAAATGAGAGCAGAACTGAGCTTGCTCAAGTTATGCCGAACGTGAACAACTTGGAGCGAAAACTCAACGTTATTGTGAAGTAAACTAATCACAGTTTTTTACAACACAATTCCCCGCATGGCACTTTGCTGCGCGGGGAATTTTTACACTGAGAAGAACAAAAGTATTTCATAAGAACAGAATTTGTGTGATTTCCGCGCTTGAGCGGCTTTGTGACACCGATAGGTGCCGCTTTTCGAAAGAACATTGTAGAGTTGTGACCATTCACCATTTTCCCAAAAAACAGTCCGATAAAAATCACAGTTGTGCTTGTTGTTTCCATGTTGTTTTTGTTGTTTGAAAGCGAGACATGAGTATTTTTAATATTGTGTCGAGGCTGCCAGCTATCGTTACTTTGCAAGAAAATGATATAGCATGGAAACACACAACAATATTAATACCACCTCTCATGACATTGACAATAATGTCGCCTTTGAAATCGACAACTTGACACTCGGGCAAATTGTCGCCATCAATGAGCAGCGCAACCTTGAGCTTGAGAGCCGGCAGCACTACGACCCTATCACTGGCGAGGGATGCAGCACGCCACGTGTGGAGCGCACAGTGAAGATTGGCGATGAGCTTGACGGCACTTTTTTCATTCCCGAGGCAATGGCCGTGGAACTCGACAGCACCAGTGTGACCTCGGCCGAGCAGTGGCAGATGCTGCGCATCAAGCACGACTTTGAGTACTGGTGCGCCACTTGTGTGACCATTCTCGACAAGGTGAGCGGCAGGATGGTGAACATGGTTTTGAATCGAGCGCAACGAAGAGTGGTGCAGGCTCTGGAACAGCAGAGGCTCGCTGGCCAACCTCTGCGCCTGATCTTGCTCAAAGCAAGGCAGTGGGGAGGGAGCACACTAATCCAGATGTACATGGCGTGGATACAACTCGTTCTAAAAACCAACTGGAACAGCCTCATCTGCGGTCACCTTCATCAGACCTCGGCAGCCATCAAGAGCATCTACCAGAGGGCATTGCGCAACTATCCCGAGAACCTCACGCGCGATGGCAAGAAGCCCAAACTATTACCTTTTGAAGGCAGCCGGCAAGTGAGACAGCTGGGCGGCAGCGAGTCGCTTGTCATCACAAGCTCGGCGCAGAGCCAGGATGCCATTCGTGGTTATGACGTGAAGATGGCGCACCTCACCGAGGTAGCCTTCTGGCCGGCGACGCTGCTGCATTCTCCCGAAGATGTCATACGCTCCATTAGCGGAACAGTCCCTTTGGAGCCGCTCACCATGCTGGTGTTAGAATCCACCGCCAACGGGGTGGGAAACTACTTCCACGACGAGTGGCTCAGAGCGAAATCGGGACTGAGCGACAAGACTCCTGTGTTTGTGCCATGGTATGAAATCGAAATCTACCGCATGCCTGTCGACAATGTCGAAGTTCTCGTCAAGGAGATGGACAACTACGAGAAGTGGCTGTGGCAAGACTGCAAGTGCTCGCTCGAGATGATAAACTGGTACCATCACAAGCGCAGTGAGTATCCTAACCAGGCACTCATGGCGGCTGAATTCCCTTCGACCGACATCGAAGCGTTCACCAGCACATCCAACAATGTGTTCTCGTCCGAAATAATCGACAGGATGAGACATGCCAACGAAATTCCCATCGCAAGGGGCGACATGGTGGCGAGAGGAACAAAAACTCTTGACGGAGCCAAGTTTGTGTCCTTCGATTCGGGACCTATGGAGGTGTGGAGATGGCCACAGGAGTCAACGTTCCGCAACAGGTACATGGTGGTGGTAGACGTGGGAGGCTCAAGGCCGGCAAGCGACTGGTCGGTGATAGCGGTGTTTGACAGGCATCTCGACAAGGTTCAAGGCATCAAAGACAGCGGCAGGCCCGAGGTCGTCGCTCAATGGAGAGGCCACATCGACCACGACGAACTGGCATGGAAGGCGGCGCAAGTGGCACGCTACTACAACAATGCGTTGCTCGTCTTTGAAAGCAACACGTTGGAGTGTGAAGGCGACGTGGGTTCGCTCATCTTCGACCAGATAAAAGCTGCCTACAATAATGTGTTCCACCGCAACGAAGATTCCTCAAAGCCCAAACCAGGCTTCCAAACCAACAAGAAAACCAAACCCAGCGCTATATACAATCTCATTGCCTACGTCAGAGACGGGGCTTACATTGAACGAGACAAGAAAGCGCTCGACGAAATGGCATGCTATGAGTTCAAACCTAACGACAAGGGATATGGAGCAAGAAAAGGAAAGCACGACGACATCCTCATGACAAGGGCCATCGCCATGATGATTATCGAGGACCTAAGAATAAAAAGTGGACAATCAAGAGCCGTCAACCCCGACTTCTTCATCACATCACCCGAAATAAAATTTTTAGATTATGCATAAAACCACCCAAAAAAATTATAAAAAGCAAGCAATATATTAAAAAAATCATCGATTTAACATTATTTTATAAGAAAAAGTGACATTTTCTTATAAAAATATTTGTTTTTTCAAAAATAATATATAATTTTGCACTGTCCATTTTAATGAAACACTTCTTTAATTTGAGACTCCACATCATGAACAATGTTACTTTTTGTCACAAGAAAATAGTTGTTTTATAGATAATTGTGTATTTAAGGAACGGGACAGTCGGGAGACTATCCCCTTTTTTTGTCCCTGAATATTCCTTATTTGCCATTTTATTGCTATTTTTGCAACACAATGATAATCTACAACACCACCTATCATGTGGACTGCACCGTGAGCGGCGACTTCCTCGACTGGATGCGGGAGCGATATGTACCGCAGGCTATCGCCAGTGGCATTGTGTCCTGTCCGCGAATGATGCGGCTCATGGGCCACAACGAAGGCGGTGTGTGCATTGCACTGCAGCTGCAGGCCCCCACCCTGCGCGACCTCCAGCAGTGGAACGCCCAGGTGGGCAAACCGCTGCACGAGGAACTGACACAACGCTTCGGCGACAAGGTGGCTGGATTTACCACTTTCATGGAAAACATCAATTTATAATGAAGCAATGGACGACAAAGATTTTGAAAAGATAATAATAGGCATCGACCCTGGAACTAACGTGATGGGCTACGGACTGCTTGGGGTGAAAGCTTCGAAGCCAGTGCTCATTGCCATGGGGGTGCTGCAGCTGAACAAGCTTGAAGACCATTACTTGCGATTGCGGCGCATCTACGACCGCGTGCTGAGCCTCGTCGAGGAGTTCCTGCCCGATGAGATGGCTATCGAGGCACCGTTCTACGGCAAGAACGTGCAGTCGATGCTCAAGCTGGGACGAGCCCAAGGAGTGGCTATGGCGGCAGCCTTGGGACGGCAGGTGCCCATCGCCGAGTATGAGCCACGCAAAATAAAAATGGCTATCACCGGCAACGGAGCGGCAAGTAAGGAACAGGTGGCGATGATGCTCCAGCGCCAGCTCAACATCGACAAGAAGGACATGCCACAATTGCTCGATGCCACCGACGCCCTTGCCGCAGCACTGTGCCACTACTACGAGAGCAAGAAGCCTTTCGCATCCAACGGCTCTAAATCATGGAAAGACTTCATCAAGAAACACCCTGACAGGATTCACAATGCATAATCTACAATGTGTAAGGGGATTAACTAAGAATAGGGAATGTTGAGGTAGGGATACAAAAAAAGGGTAAGAAGACTACATCGCGCCGCTACAACCTGTTACCCTTGCTTCGGTCAAGACCTGGGGGATTGGCAGGGAGCTGGCCGTGTAGGACTTACCCGGCTGCAAAGGTACTACTTTTTTCGTTAACACCAAACTTTTTAGCAGTTTTTCGTTTTTAACGTTCTATAATTTTACCATTAGTGTCAATCTCATACCACTTGCCGTTTAAGACTACCCCTGCAAGACCGTCGTCACCAAAATCTTGGGCAACATCATATATACAAGGAATGATTTCTTCTCCTTTAGCATTAACAAAACCATATTTGTCATTTGATTTTACTCTTGCTAAGCCATTATTGAAAAAACTGGCTTCATCATATTTACACGTAACAACTTCTTCTCCAATGGAGTTAATAAAACCATATTTGTTATTTATTTTTACTATTGCTAGGCCATTAATAAAAGAAGTGATATTATCATATATACATGGTATTATTTCTTCTCCTCTCGTATTAACAACTCCCCATTTATCATTAAATTTTACTTGGATAAAACCTTTTTGATAATCCAACGCGTATACTAAATCATATTTGCAAGGCACGACCTCTTTACCATTAGCAATATTAACTATGCCATACTTATTGTTTAATTCAAACGTTATAAGGTCTCCATAAGTCAAAGAAGCATTATCATATTTACAAGGCACAACTTCTTCGCCCTTGGTGTTGATAATGCCATATTTGCCATTTAAGCCAACAATAGCCCCACCATTTTTGTTATCACTAATTATATGCGCATTATCATATTTGCAAGGTACAATTTCTTCGCCATCGGTGTTGACAATACCTTTTTTGCCGTTTAACGTTACTACTGCTATGCCATTGAAAAAATTGGTTGCACCATCATATTTGCAAGGCACTATTGCTTTCCCACTGGTGTTGAAAAAACCATACTTTTCATCTAAAACCACTCTGACAAAACCATTGGTACAATTGTCAACAATATCATATCTACAAGGTACAACTTCCTTTCCTTCAGTATTGATAACGCCAAATTTTCCATTCAATTCAACTCTTGCAAAACCATTGGCAAAACTTTCAGCGCGATCATATTTGCAAGGCACAACTTCTTCTCCACTCGTATTGACAAAACCATATTTCCAATCAAATCTCACTTTTGCTAAACCATTACAGAAATAACTAGCTTCATCATACTTACAAGAAATAACTTCTTCTCCATTAGTGTTGACTAAACCATATTTTCCGTTTGTCGCAACTATTGCATAGCCGCTTACAAAATCAACGACATAATCATACTTACAAGGCACTATTTCTTCTCCATTTTTATTAATAAATCCATACTTTAATCCATAATCAAATATAATAACTATGGCAAAACCCTGTTTAAAACTTCCTGCACCATAATACTTGAAAGGTATAACCTCCTCGCCATTGGTGTTAATATACCCCCATTTATCGAATAAAACTGGTGCAATACCCTCGCAGAAATTACCTGACCCATCATATATGCAAGGTACGATTTCTTCACCATTAGTGTTGATAAAACCATATTTTTCATCTAAAACTACCCTGGCAAAACCATTGAAAAAATTAAAAGCCTTATCATATTTGCAAGGTACTATTTCTTTTCCGTGGGTGTTAACAAAGCCATATTTGCCATTAGTTCCTACCTTTACAAATCCCTCAGTAGACATTATTTCAAACTCATCATAATTCTTTTCTAATTCTTGATTAAGTTCTTCTGATATATAAAAAGATCTTTGTGCTGCTATTGGAACGGATACCAGTGCCACCAAAACTACTACTAGAAGCGTTCTTGAAATATTTTGAGTAATGTTCATTATAGTATATAATTAATGGTTGTTAATTTATTAAGATATCTATGTACTACTCCTTCTCAAGATAGGTGTAGCCATAGAGGCCGGAGCGGTAGTTGCGGACGAATTCATTTCCTTCCTCGGCGGTGATTTTCTTAGAACGGATTGACTCAGCCACCCACGACTCCACGTTGCGCACCAGCTCTTTGGGGCTGAACTGGGCATAGTCAAGCACCTCGGCAACGGTCTCGCCGTCAATCACTTGATCTATCTCGTAGTGATCTTTATATACGTCGATGTGCACAGCGTTGGTATCACCAAAGAGGTTGTGAAGGTCGCCAAGAATCTCCTGATAGGCGCCCACGAGGAACACACCAAGATAGTAATGCTCACCGTCGTTGAGGGCATGAACCGGCAGGAAGTGCGAGAATCCCTGGTTGGAGATGAAGTTGCCAATCTTGCCATCGCTGTCGCAGGTGATGTCCTGAATGGTAGCAAAGCGGTCGGGGCACTCGTTGAGGCGTCCAAGTGGCACAACTGGGAACACCTGGTCGATAGCCCATGAGTCGGGCAGCGACTGGAACAGCGAGAAGTTGCAGAAGTACTTCTCGGGCAGCATCTTAGCCACACTGCGCAGTTCCTGAGGAGCATGTTTCATGTCGCTGGCAATCATGTTCACCTCCCGGGCAACGCTCCAGAAGAGCTTTTCCACCATGGCGCGGGTGCGCAGGTCGAGCAGTCCCAAGCTGAAGAGGTCGAGCGCCTCCTCCCTGATTTGGAGCGCGTCGTGCCAGTCCTCGAGAAGCCGAGCCTTGTTCATCTTGTCGTAGATCTCATAGAGGTCGCGCACGAGCTCATTCTCATCGTCACGCAGCTGGTCCTTGTCGTCGTCCCACTGTGGCAGACTCGCCGTCTCAAGCACCTCGAGCACAAGCACCGAGTGGTGTGCCGTGAGGCTGCGACCGCTCTCGGTGATGATGTTGGGATGCTTGATGCCATTCTTGTTGCAAGCGTCCACAAGCTGGTAGACCGAGTCGTTGACATACTCCTGTATGGAATAGTTCATGCTGTTCTCGCTGGCACTGTTGCGTGTGCCGTCATAGTCCACTCCCAGGCCTCCGCCAATGTCGATGAAGTCTATGTCAAAGCCCAGCTTTGTGAGCTGGACATAGAACTGGCATGCCTCGCGCAAGGCGTTCTTGATGCGGCGTATCTTGGTCACCTGACTGCCAATGTGGAAATGGATGAGCTTGAGGCAGTCAATCATCTTGTTGGCCTGAAGGAAGTCCATGGCAGTTTGAAGTTCGCTCGTGTTGAGTCCGAACTTGCTGCGGTCGCCACCGCTCTCCTCCCACTTGCCACTGCCGCTGCTCGAGAGCTTGATGCGGATGCCCAAGTTGGGGCGCACGTTCAATCGCTTGGCAACGCTGGTGATGAGCCTGAGCTCGTTGAGCTTCTCCACCACGAGGAAGATGCGTCGTCCCATCTTCTGGGCCAGCAGCGCGAGCTCGATGTAGTTCTCGTCTTTGTAGCCATTGCAGATGATGAGCGAGTTCTCATTGATTTTGCCCATGTTCATCGCCAGCACGGCATGCAACTCGGGCTTTGAACCGGCCTCAAGGCCTATGTTGAACTTCTTGCCGTGGCTCACAATCTCCTCCACCACGGGTTGCATCTGGTTCACCTTGATGGGATAGATGATGAAGTTCTTGGCCTGATAGTCATATTCCTTGGCAGCTTTCTTGAAGCAGCTCGATATCTTCTCGATGCGGTTGTCGAGAATATCGGGGAAACGAAGCAGCACGGGAGCACTGATGTTGCGCTCACGCAACTCGTCCATCACTTCCATCAGGTCCACACCTGTATAAGTCTGCTTGGGAGTCACTGTCATGTGACCTTTTTCATTGATTGAGAAGTACTTGAGGCCCCAACCATTGATATTGTACATTTCAGCGCTGTCCTCAATGCGCCACTTGTTGATGCTGCTCATAATATTGCCGGTTTTTATTATAGAGAAACATGGTGATGTGGCTTGACAGCCACAAAGTTTCGACAAAAATACAATTAAAAACTCAAAAACACTAATAAAACAGAAAAAAACAACGATTTCAGTGTCAAGTAAGTCAGTTTGCCAAATGGACTAATTGGACTAATTCATCAAGACAGTTTTCTCGCCAGATGGCGGCATGCGAAGCGCAGATGGCGAAGCATGGTGGGCACAGTGCCGTAGTAGCGGCACATGATGTGGTAGCGTTCTTTGAGCGAGCGCTTGTGGTTCTTGGTGGTGAGACCGCCGTCGTTGAGGAAGCTGATAATGGGGTCGTCGCCCACATAGGCACAGCTATCGCTCTTGCGCAGCACTCTTATACACCAGTCATAGTCGGCGCTGAAACGATACTGCATGTCATAACTCGGGCAAATCTCTCGACGTGCGATGAATGCCTGATGGCACACCAGCATACCGTCCTTGAAGCTTTTCCAGTCGAGTCTCTTGGGAGCGGTGAGATGTCTCATTCCCACCACATTGCGCTGTGCGTCAACGAGCTGCGTCTGTCCATAGATGACATCAGGATCATCCTGCGCCTTAAGAGCGATGTGCCCCAACGTCTCGGGTTGGGCAAAGGCATCTCCAGCATTTAGGAAGATAAGGTATTTGCCTTGAGCTCGCTCTATCGCCTTGTTCATGGCATCGTAGAGTCCCTTGTCGGGCTCGCTCCACACCGTTGTAGTTGCAATGCCTGCATTTTCAACGAGTTGCAGAGTGTCGTCGCTCGAAGCTCCATCTATGACAAGATACTCAAAGTCGCGGAAGGTCTGCTCCCTCACGCTCTCGAGTGTGGGTGGCAGAACGCCAGCGGCATTGTAAGTAACTGTTATTATAGAGAATAGCATTGTAATAATATTTTTGTTTTACCAGTTGTAGATGTTGCGTAGCACACTCCACACTATCATGGAAACAACGAGAGCCGTTATCGTCACTGGATGCTTGAGAACGTTGTCAACCCAGTGGGGCAACAACTTGGTGTAGTCGTTCAACAGATATATGGCGATAATGGGCAAGGCACCCATCAGGTAGGCATTGTAATGAAGTGCCTGCGTGATATCGCCATGAAGCATGGAATGGATGAAACGCTGACTGCCACAACCAGGGCATTTATAACCTGTGGCACTTAAAAACACACATTTAGGGAAAAAGCTGCTGGTCGACGGGTTGAAAAACAAGTAGACGGCAACAAATGCCACTACGGCTACAGCACCCAGCGTGATGACGACCTTGCGGTTGAAGCTCATGGGTCGCATTGGGGGGGGTTACTGCATGAATCTTGCACAGGTGATTGGCATGCAGATCAATCCCAATATTATTGAGAAGATGATTGCCCAAGCACCATACTCGCTCATGCGCTCGGCTTTCTCATAGTTGCCCTCGCGATAGTGTTTCTTGGTCAAGAATGCGAAAATCAAGCCTACGATACCTGCCGGACAGCAGCACAGCAAGGTCGTGATAATTGCCCACACCAAGTTGGTGGGTGGACACTTGGGTGGCTCCTGTTGCGGCATTGCTGGAGGTGTTGATTGCTGTGTGGCATATTGCATTCCATCTGGGGCATAACCAAACTGAGAGGCCTCTTGTTGCAAGGGCATCTCGGGCATCTGCTCGTCGACGACCTGCTGCTGTGGCATCTCAGGCATCGACTCTTCTACATCCTGCTGATGAGGCAACTCGGGAGCCTCCTCGACAGGCATTTCGGGTGCTTCAACATTTCCTGCAAGCAGGTCGCTGAGTTCAGGCACTTTGCTGATTTTCACCCAGTCGGGCAGTCCGCTATGCCACACATAAGCGCTCTCGTCAAGTCCCAACCGTGCCATCTGCTCTTTAGACATGGGTCCCGATTGCTCTCCTTTAAAATTTATCCAATATTGCCGCATATTTTCAAGATTTTAGTAAACTAACTGCAAAGATAGTAAATAGTTTTCACTTTGTAGTTGTTAGTTCTTATTTTTTTAAATCGCCAATCAAATAATTACAAATTCCCCTAACGAGAATCCTTCCTCACCGCCGTGGGTGAGGTAACCCATCTGGTTGGTGAGAAGGGTTGTTTTTCCCACTCGGGCACCGCGCTTGGCGTTCCAATGGGTGTGCCCGAAAATCCAGTAGTCAATGTCGTTCTGCTCGATAAACTCCTCAATATCAACCACAAAGGCACTACTCAGCCCATTACCGCCATAGCGCGGGTCCTCGGCAACGATGGGACAGTGGTGTGTGACCACGATTTTGTGGGCTGCAGTCGACTCGCCCAGCGCTTTCTTGAGCCATTCCATGCACTTCTCATGAGCGCGCACATAGTCGGTGGCAAGCATGATGTGGTCGCCGAAGGCAATGCGGTGACAATCGGTCATGTGAATTTGCACACCCGCCAGGTCGGCATCGCTCACGCGTGTCCACAGTGTGGTGAAGAACAGCTCAACGTCACCCATAACGACACTGCGATTGTTGAGATAGGTCACATTCTTGCGCAATGGAAATGTGAAATGGTCGAGGGTGGCAAGCACATCCACACGGTTGTAGTACTCGTGATTGCCCGGCACGATGAAGGTGTGGGCATAGTGGTCGCCGCACCAGTCCCAGAATGGGTGCTCGTTCATGAGTTTCTCGCCAAAGAGCAGAATGTCGCCCGCCAGCACCAGAATGTCGCCCTTAACCTCGAGCGGATTCTCGCTCAAGAACTTGGTGTTTGCATCAAATTCAAGATGCAAGTCGCTTGCATATTGGATTTTCATAGATCTGACAGCTTTTTTCTATCAACATAGCACACCGCATAGCGATAACGCGGTGTGCTATGATAAGATTATTGTTACAATGATTCAGAGTGTTATCTCAATGCCATGAACTGCTTCACAATATCACACTTGGTGATGTAGTCGGGCGTGAGTTCTGGATGCTGAATGTTGAAGTCGACAAGTCGAGTCATGGCGCGGTAGTGTGGCTTGTCGGGATCGATAGAGTAGTTCCAAGTCTTATTACCCCAGTCATAGTCGGCAGTCACACTGTAGCCTGATGTCTCTCCTGTGATGAAGGTTTGAGCAAATACACACTTCTGCATCAACTCCATGTTGGTGGTGTTTCTCTCGATAGAGCGAAGCAGCCTGCGTGTTGCGCCAATGAAGTCATACTCGCTCTTAGCTGGCTCGGAGTATACGCCATTGCTGTAATGTGCCAGATACCAGCAGTCACCCTTGTGACTTGCCTGATAGAGCAGATTGGCTTTCTTGTAGAGAAGTTCGTTCTTCTCTTCGCCCGAAGCCTGGTCGATTTTCTCGTCGAGTGCAACCATGTCGCGGCAGAAGTCAAGCTTAGCATTGCTTTTAACTGGTGTGTTCTCGGCTCTATAGAAGCTGAGGAACTGACGTTTGAGCCAGATTTCCTGATTATAATCCTTGCGTGCCATGTAGTAGCTGATGCCTTGTTCGGAAATGTAGCTGACAGGAACCTTCTCGAGATAGTTGATAGCTCCTCGGAATTCGCCCTCTCTCACAAGCTTCGTTCCCATGAGGTCGTTGAAATTGTTGGCATTGAAATGACATTCTTTAGCCGCCCACGCCTCAAAGCCGTTGTGGTCGCCATTGCGAATGTACTCGTCAAAGGCTTCAAGCTCGCTCGAAGAGATTTCATCGAGCATGTGCAAGTAGGTATCTCCCGAAGGCACCTTGCGTGAGTTACCCACTCCGAGCAGCGCCATGGCCAGATAGGGCTCTCCCCACTCTTGCAGCTGTGGCACGAGGTTGTCGTAAGTTACGCGCTCAAACACATCCCAGTAGTGCATGTCGATATTGGCGTAATCATTCTCGGCGTCGCCGAAGCGAGCCATCTGGTCGAGCCACTTATATTCACCAAGCAGATAGTTATAATAATCGTTGGTGGGTTGTGCGCTCTTGATGCTTGCGAGCAAGAGACATGCGCGTGCGTTGTCCTTCATGCGTTGTGTTCCATCAAGATGCTGGGCATTTTTCAGTTGAGTGATGGCATCGTTTTGATTTCCTGCCATGTAGTTGACAAAACCTCTTGCCGCTTCCCACATGGCTGGCGACTTGGTCTTTCCCTCGGCAAGCACTTGGCCCGCAAATTCGATAAAGCCATCCATATCCTGCTCATAGATTCCTGTGGCCTCGACATTCTGCATTATCTCGGGGTCACTGCCGTTGTCGAGTGTTTCCTGAGTGTTGTTGACAAAGTCTTGAACGAGGAAGATGAGAGTTTGCGAGTTGGGGTTGGCAGCATACTCCTCTTTGATGCCATTGAGGTTGCGTTTCTTGCGCACGCAGTACTTGATACTGGTCATGTCGCCCAGCTCGGCATAGATTTCACAGGCTTGGTCTTTCTTGCCGGTGTTGTAAAGAGCACCTGCATAGATGTCCTTCATCCAGTTCTTGTAAACACTGTCGCCGAGCTTGCTGGCAGTCTTCTCCCAATAGGCGATGTTCTCCTGGTGTTTTTCCAAAGTCATGTTGCATCTCATAACCAACAAGGCATACTGGCTTTTGTACTTCTTGCCTTTGTAGGCAGCAGCCTGGGTTTTCACCTTTTCAACTTCGGCTTTGTCCTGTGCTATCTCCTCCTTGCTGGGGTAATCCCAACGGTTGTAGGCCGACCCGTCGTGGTTCAGATACTGAACCAGCAGTCGCAGGTAGTTGAGGGTCTCCTTGTCGCCTTTTTTACGGGCAGTGGCAATGATAACATTGTCTGATTTGTCAAACTCCTCGGGTTTAACATTTCCGAGCGACTCGCAAGCATACTCGGCTCGTTCATCCCCTGTATAGTTGACCCAATACTGCCTTGTTTCATTGATAAATGGATTATCCATCATGTTACGATTGAACACACTGAACATGTAGTAATTGGGCCTGAACCATCCACCACACGCCCAAGCCTGCAATGTTGCAACTGCAATGATGCTAAGGACGATAAATTTTTTCATAATCGTTAGGTGTGTAATTGTTGATACTACTTTTATTTAAACTGTAAATTATCACTTGATTGTTGATGCCTGGACGCTCATGGCTCAGGGCATCATGCACTTGGACTAAAGTTTGGGCATCGGGTTTAACCACCATTACGCTGTCACCTGCATTTAAATAGGTGTAGCTGCTGTTGCTGCTCAGGTAGTTGGGCAGGTCGATGCTGCTGATGACGAGATATTTCCCCTCATCAACCTTGCGATAGAGTGCGGTGTCGTTAAGGTCCTCACTGTAGAGGATATCGCGGAACTTGTCGCCGGTGTATAGCAGCTGCCACCCGAAGTTGGGATAGGCAGCACATAGCGGCAGCTCGTAGGCAGCGAGATTTTTGAGGTATGGCGCCACATCGCGCTTGTCGAGGATGGGGTTGCGCTGCTTGCTGTTCTTGAGCTCGCCGGTGTTGTACATCATGAGCACGCCATAGTCCACCGGAGGCACCGGCATCGATAGCTGGTGCAGCCTGATGGTGGCGCTCAACGTCATGTTCTTGGCTTTGAGCAACTGTCGCACCTGCTCAAGAAACTTGAAATAAGCGTCCTGGGTCTTCACCGACCAGTCACAGTCGATTTGCAGTTCCTTCACTCCCTTGATGTCGTGGGTCTCGTTCATCTTCAGCACGCGGTCCACAAGCAACTGGGCAATCGTGTCGAGGTTGTGCTTGCAACACTCGTTCACAATAAAGATTGTGGGAATGACCTCTATGCCCTGTGGCACCGAGTCCTTGAAGGCGATAGTAGCATTGGGGCTTAGCTGCTTCTTGCTGTCGACCACGACATCGAAATAGCGCACATACATCTTGCCCACATTGTAATCTCGCAGGAACTGCCGCTCCACACTGTCAAGGTAGAGCGAAGTGCGCCAATAGTAGACCGCCGGCTTGGGGTTGTCGATGGCCTTGCGCTCGGGTTTGCAGCCACAGACAACAACCACTATCAGCATTGTTAGCATCAGGTTTATAAAACCTCGATTTGTCATGTAACTTTCAAGTTTGAGTAAATAAAAATGCAATGCATTGTCAATGTGCTAATGACATGCTTCACAAACTGCAAAATTAAGCATAATAATTGTAAATGACAATATGTGTTAAGGAAAATGAGAAAGATTATAGGCAAGAATCAGTTTTTTTGAAAAATCTGTTCTTGCCCATGTTTTTAATATTTCTCAATCAAAGCTTTTTTAGATCCTTCATACTCTTTAAGAGCTTGCATTAACAGGCAGTCCTTTATCCACTTGAACATCTCGTCGAGAGCATAGTCGCCGCTGTGAGGTCGGTTCCATGCCAGCAAGAAGTCCACGCTCTTGCCAGCATTCTCAAGTTTGAGCGCCAAGTTGATGGGCACGGAGAATGAGGTGTCGCGGTCACGTGAGCCGTGGCGTATGTACCAGTATTGTGCCACACTGCTATTTTCGTCACCTATGTAGTTCATGGGGTTCATCATCCTCACGTTGCGCTTGATGTCGGGAGTGAGCGTTGTGCCTGCTTTCATCGCGCCATAGTCGGTGAAATTGACGCTGCTGCCAGTCCAGTCGCCAAACTCCTCATTCTCGCCCGAGCCCCTTTGTCCTGCCACGCCTTGAGTGTCGAATGCAGGCGCAGTCTTGAGCGCTTGTGTTGAAACCACATAGTTAAGATATTTTGCCATGTCAAGGTCAAGAATATAGTCGCCCACTTGCTTTCTGCCACCCTCAGGAGGCGCCATTGCTCGTCGCTGGCCGCCTATTGGAGCTTTGCCGGCAGGTGAATCCACGCCTCCATTGATGGGAGGAGCGCCAAAACCTGCCTCTTCACTGAAAGTGAAGCCTAGGCTGTCAGGAATTTCGGCTCCGGCATTCTTGGCAATCTGAGCCGAGCGGATGAGTTCCTTTTTGATATAGTCAAGGTAATTGTCGGCAGTGAGCGGCGTTCCGTCAGTGGTGCAGAGATTCAAGCTTTCGATATAGGCTGGGAATTGCGCCTTTAGTTCGTCGCTCACGGCAAGAACATCGAGGTCGCCATTCTGGCGGCTATCGGTGCCGTTATACAGCCATTCATATGCCATGTCGGCATGGTCAAGGTCGATAATTGGACAGTAGCACACCGAGGCAAACACGTCGTCGCGCGCTGGTGCTGCGCCCATAGCCTGCAGCAATGGCTCATAGTCGGGATGATTGCCTGTGGCACCCATCAGCGACGACATCGCTCCACCAGCACTGGTGCCGTCGGTGATAATCCTCTCGGCATCGCCAGGAATCTCGTCGTCAAAATAGCGAATATAGCGAATGGCGGCCTTAAGGTCAAGAATAGCATTGGGAGCACGACCAGTGAAAACCTTGTCGCCTTTCTTCAATCCCGCCTTCATATCGTTCTTAGGAACAATCACGCTCGAGTTGCGGCCACGAGTGCCAGGAATCACAACCACCATGCCTTCCTTGATGGCTCGCCCGCTAGCGTCGCCTACCTGAGGAATACCAGCCCGAGATGCCATGTACCCGCCCACGTAGGTGCGCAGCAGTATTGGCGATTTACTTCCCGCCGTCTCGGGCACATACACATTAAGATACTGATACATCGAGTCCTCCACGTTGGTAACATAGTAGAGCCTTTCGTATGCCACGTAGTTTACCGTGCTTCCATCAAGCATCGTCATGGTGCGTGGCTCGCCTTTGGTAGGGTCGAATTGCAGTTTGCTCTCAGCAGTTTTGCTCCAAGCGCAAGCAAAACATGCCAGTGTGAGAACGATTAAAAATATCTTTTTCATAATTGCTGTATTTGGGTTTATAATAAATAGTCCTGTATGCCTATAAATAAATCGTTTAATATGATTTTCACAGGCAAAGATAATAAAAAAATCAATATAGGCGGTTATCGTACTGCAAATGTACGGTAACCGCCTATATGCGTAATAAGACAATAAATTTAGTCTATTTCACTACAAGTTATTCCATCTTCCCATCCTCCATTTTCGTACATAAGAAATGCTATATTGTTACCTTTATCTGTTTTAAAAATGATATGAAGTCTAAATTTCGAGTATAACGTATGTTTGGTATCGTAACTTGACTTTGAGCACATGCCGGGATACTTAATAAAAATTTCATCAACCCATGAGTTAAATACTTCTCTTGCAAAGCCATCGTTTGATGCGACCATCATTGATTCATAAATAAGAATATCGTTTTTGAAGTAATATCTAAAACTAATGCCATTCTCAGTATGGCCATCTTCATATATTTCTCCTAACTCATCAGTTCCGATGTGATGTAATTCTGGAAATTTCTTTTTCATTACTGAGAATGACGTCCCAATGTTAGTTGGAGGCTCATTACTAATTCTAGATATGTTTTGAAAGGATTGATTAAAAAGTATCTTGCCTCCTTGACCATCTTGGGTTAATATGGTCAACAAGTACGATTTGGGGACCACATTACTATGTGACAAAACATAATGTTCCATTAATATCATGCCCACCTCTTTTCCTTGATATTCCATGGTGAAATCATATTCAATGACCTTCATATCAGCCATTGGGGGAGGAAGTTCTTTAGTTTCATAAACTTTACCTTCAAATATGGTTTCATTTCCGATTTTTATTGAAATAAAAACCTTGCTTTCTTCTTTTGAAAACTCAATTGTCCCTTTTGCATCTGCTTTGATTATAGTCTTTAGATTTTCATCCAAATAATCTAAGCGTCCAAAACTAAATATTCGTTCTTGAGTTTTTGCATTACTTACTATAGAGAAAATTGACAACAAAAATACAAGAATTAAATGCTTGAGCATAGTCAGTATTTTTTAAAATGAGATTTATAACTTCTGCAAAGATACATAAAATATTAAAACAAGTACCAATGTGCTTGCTTTTTGTTATCAAAAAACGGTGAAGTGATCAATTTTGCTGTGTCATTGTTGGCGAACAAAGCAAAAGTAGAAAGAAACAAAGTTTTGCCAGAAGACAAGAAATTTAGTAAAGTTGCACTCTGGTTATGGATGAAAAATTAATTAATCGATATAGATACGGACAAAAGGGACGGTTCTTTTTGTCCGATTTTTTTCGAGCTTTGGACCAGTTTTATGGTTCTTTTGTTCTGTTTTTGACCAATTTATCAAAAAAAATCGAACAAAAGGGACGGTTCTCTTTGTCCGATTTTATTGATTATTTTGATTATTGATAGTCCGGGCGAGAAGAGTGCGCGATGTACTTAATCGCACAAATGCAATGGGATAAACATGTTTGGCTCGGACCATTTCACGTCGTCGCGCATGTAGATTTCGTTGCTGATGTCAAGCACCTGCGCCGCAGTGTTTACTCTGCTGTCTAAATAAATTAAGTAAGAATTTCCCCTGTGCTCTATCTTGGCAGTTTCCTTGTTGATTTTTTTGCCGTATTTCTTGACTAGTTTATTCTTCAAGGCTTCGGCATCGATTCCATCTTCGGGTTTGATGATTATCGTTTGGAGAATGATTGTGAAATCAAGAGTTGGCTCGTCGCCTCCATCTCCATAGTAGTATCCATCAAAGTAACGGTCGCTCACGTAGTCGCTTGATGTGATGAAAGAGCGGTCGGCATAGACCAAGTATCCTTCATTGGCACAGCGGACAATCAGTGGGTTGTCAACTTCTAAGTTTTCCTCTGCCATCTTTGCGAACTCCTCATCGCGTTCTTCGGTCAAAGGGCTGATGAAATAGCACGATGCGTCGCGCATGGTGTAGGTTATCTTCTGTATCTCATGGTCACCTGCCCCACCATAATAGCGCCACACAGGAGTTGCCAGAATCTCGAGGCGTGGGTCATCGGGGTTTGGGGTTGCTGAATCGTCGAATGGTTCGTCCTTGCTGCATGCCATCATCATCACGGCAAGCGCTGCAAGCATCATAAAGTTCAATTTTTGTATCATAAGCGTTATAAAGGTTTTGTCCATCTAATAAATGCACAAAGTTAAGAATCTTGCATGAAAATGGCAAAAAGTGGTATTTTTGATGCAATATTTCATAATGGCGAGCATTATATAAATGAACATCGAAAGATAAATGATATGAAGATAAAAAGTGTTTTCCTGATGATGCTGATGCTTGCTGTGGCGAGCATGTTGTTGATTTCGTGTGACAAAGAAACGATTGATGGCAACTGGCCTCGAATGCAATGGGACAACCAGAGTGGCCTTGAAATGATTGACAATGTGTATCAAATTCCCGCGAGTGGAGGAACCTACAAGATGGTATGCAAGAACTATGGCACATTCTGGATCAATGGCATTAAAGAAGATAACATAGAGTTAATTACATCACTCGAAGCAGATAATTTCATGGATATAAAAGGCTCTTGGAGCCGGGCTCAAAGCGTGAAAGGAGAGCTTATACTAACAATTGATCCTCTCGATGAGGCAACTGAGTCACGACGACTCGAAGTGTTCCTTGAATCGGGCGACGCTTTTTATACTTTCCATTTTTTGCAAAAAAGACTCTAATTGATGCAAGATTTCTAACTTTGCCCATTATAATATAATAAAGCAAATACTAAAAGGCTATTTAATGGGCAATAGTGCGGGTTTTGACGAGAAACAGCTCGTGCGCGACATCATGCAAGGGAATCGTGGGGCTATGCAAGAACTGTATAGTCGCACGGTTGGCGTTATGACTGCCGTGTGCTCGCGCTATGTGGTTGACCCCGACGATGTGAAGGATGTGTTGCAGGAGAGTTATCTTAAGGTGTTTAAAGGAATCACAGGCTTCACTCCTCATAACGATGGCTCGCTACAGGCTTGGGTTAGGCGAATTGTGATAAACGAGTCGTTGCAGCTGCTCAGGCGCAAGAAGTCGCTGGACGCATTTGTGCAAATCGATGATATCATTGATGAGCAAGATGACTTGGCTGTTGATGAGGAACTTGCGGCACAAACCAGGACTATCGCCATTGAAGACTTGATGGCGCTGGTGCAAGAGTTGCCAGTAGGTTATCGCACTATTTTCAACCTGTTTGCCATTGAAAAACAACCTCACAGCACCATAGCAAAGATGCTTGGAATAAGCGAGAGCACTTCGGCCTCGCAGTATCATCGTGCCCGCAAACTGCTGGCAAAGAGAATCATGGAAATCAAAAACAAGGAACTATGAAGAATGACTTTATCGACATAATGCACGAGCGGCTGTCGCAACATGAGATGATAGAGCCATCAGGGCTGTGGCGAGAGATTAACGCTTCGATGGATGGGCGCCATGGCAAGAAACGTGGCGCAATAGTGCCTCGCCGCTCGATATATAAAGCTCTGGCGGGAATGGCAGCGGCAGCAGTTGTTGCTGTGGTTATATGGACCGCGCTGCAAGATGGAAGCGATATCTCCAAGCCGCAGAATGTCGCTAAAAATAGTTCTACTGCCGCTCCTTCTCCTGAATCAGTTGAGACCAGCGGTTCCTTAAGTAATGAAGAAGTAGCTGATGATATGGCAACTGTTAATGAGGAGAATTATGCTAGTGCCAGTGCTTCCCAACCGCCACATTACAATAGTCAAAAAGTCGTTGAGTATAATACGGTGGCTGATTCTTGTGAGGACGTCACGCTTCCTCCATCCCCAACGGACAAGGCACGCCTTGTCCCTACAAATGGCGAACTGACCGCCATGACTGGAGACTCTTCTGTTACACATCAAGTGGTTGATAAACAAGATATAGCGCAACTTGATACTGACACATTAAATCATCAGGTAGATTCAGCAACAATTATCT
This sequence comes from uncultured Prevotellaceae bacterium, assembly GCA_947167995.1. Taxonomy (GTDB): domain Bacteria; phylum Bacteroidota; class Bacteroidia; order Bacteroidales; family Muribaculaceae; genus Sodaliphilus. The sequence goes on along the minus strand of CAMVKS010000013.1, from coordinate 12,209 downwards.
TGCATGAGCCCCTGCCACAAGTGCAGCCGTTGTGGGCGTTGGAGGGGAGCGAGGTAAGAGAGCGTGGACAGTTGCCCCTCGAGATAACTTTAGCCTACACTGGACTTGGCATGTCGTCGAGTGAATCGTTGGTTCACCCCATTCATTACTATGATGCCTTTACGCCGCAAAATTCTGGGCCTTCAGATTTTGAGTCGAGATATAATCATCACAAGAAAGTGGATGTGCAGATGCCAGTGAAATTTGGTCTCGAAGTTTGGTTCCCAATTGGCAAGAAGTGGAAATTGGGCAGTGGCATTGGCTATACCTATTTGACAATGAAAGAGCTAGACAGTAATCAAGAATATTGGGAAAAAACTGAAGTTACGGCTCATTACATTGGCATTCCACTTGAGGTGTCGCGCATCTTGTGGAACAGAAGACGATGGTCATTCTATGCTGTGGCAGGGGGAGCTATAGAGTTTAACTTGAAGAGCCATTCCCGCAAAGATTATTATTTATATTACCATATAATATCAGATTCCCGCGATGAGCGCCCACAATTCTCGGCACTCGCAAGGCTAGGAGTGCAATATGGAGTTGCCGACAGGTTGGCGTTCTTCTTTGAGCCAGGAGTTTCCTACTATTTCTACAATGGTGCCGACAGCAACATCTACTCAGAGCGACCATTAAGATTCCATATTAATATGGGGTTGAGAATAATACTAGGAAATCAAATAACCAAAACAGAATAATCAAAATAATAACAGATTGAAATTTTTAGATGGCTCTTAATGTGTCAAACTTATAACTGATTGTAAAAGTCTATCAATGTGATAATGTCAACCTTAGGAAAGTCTATTTTCCTTAAGAACATTAAAGTGCTTGTCGTTGGTCACTATGTATTTAGCTCCAGCTGATATTGCGCAGTCAACAAATTTGTTGTCATCAGGATCAGCAGTAATCAAGTTGAATTTGTAATAGGGGGTAATAAAAATAGTATAAGGATTGTAAATTAAAGCATTTATGACATCGTTTGCCACTTTTATGTTAGTAAGGCGTTGCAGTATTTCATGGTATTCTTCAATTATTTCATTAGATACACATATCATGTTTGATCCATCAAACAATGATAGCCAAACTTTATAATATTTGCCTTTTGGAGGAACAGATTGGATTAGGCAATTAGTGTCAAGAACTATACGTTGCATTTTCAGTTGTCAAGATTGTGAAGATCCATTTCGTTTATTTGGTCAAGTTTTTCTTGGCTGAGAATGCCTTTCTTCCATAACTTGTCCACCTCTTTTTCTGCTTTCTTGCGAAAATGCTCTGAAAGTACCACCTTCACTTCGTTCAATGTCTCCTCCGAACTGTCGAAAGCAAACATTTTAAGCAAATATTGCTGAGTTGGAGTAAACACAGTAGGCCCTTTTTTATAAGCCACCTCTGGCTCTTGTGCCTCCAAAGGCTGTTTATTATCCTTGTTTTCCATAATATTTTTATTTAATGAGTTCTGCCGGCCTTTAAAAGGCCTTTAAAAGCTTGCCGGCAGAACTCAATATTTATCGACATTCTATTTCAGCTCGGCGAGGGCTTTCTTGATGCGTGCTACAGCCTCGATGAGGTTCTCATCGCTGGTGGCGTAGCTCATGCGCAGGTAGCCTGGGCAGCAGAAGGCATCGCCTGCCACGCTTGCCACGTGGGCCTTCTCGAGCAGGTAGATGGCGAGGTCATTGGCGTCATTGATGACGGTGTCGCCGCAGCGCTTGCCAAAGAAAGCCTCAACCTTGGGGAACACATAGAATGCTCCGTGAGGAACTTTGAGCTCGATGCCTGGAATCTCCTGAAGCAGACCGGTAATGAGGTCGCGGCGGCGCTGGAATGCCACGCGCATGTCTTCAACGCACTGCTGCGAGCCACGGTAGGCGGCCTCGGCGGCCTTTTGGGCGATTGACGAAGCGCCACTGGTATATTGTCCCTGAAGCTTGTTCACTGCTTTGGCAAGCCACAGAGGAGCAGCAACGTAACCGATGCGCCATCCGGTCATGGCATAGGCCTTAGACACACCGTTGATGATTGCTACGCGATCCTTGATCTCAGGAAACTGCGCCAGTGACTCGTGCTTGCCCACGTAGTTGATGTGCTCATAGATCTCGTCGGCGATTATCATCACTTGTGGATGACGTGCCAGCACTGCTGCCAGCCCGGCAAGTTCTTCCTTGCTGTAGACGCTTCCACTTGGGTTGGATGGCGAGCACAGGATGATGAGCTTGGTCTTCTCGGTGATAGCGTTCTCGAGTTGCTCGGGAGTGATTTTGAAGTCCTGGTCAATGGCCGCAGGAACGAGCACGCTCTTACCGCCGCACAGGTTCACCATCTGCACATAGCTCACCCAAGCCGGTGTGGGGATAATCACCTCATCGCCATGGTTGACAAGGCACAGCACTGTGTTGCACAGCGACTGTTTGGCACCGTTACCCACTACAATCTGCTCAGGGGCGTAGTCAACTCCGTTCTCGTTTTTGAGTTTGTCACTGATGGCCTGACGGAGCGACAGATAGCCAGGAACTGGGGAGTAGAACGAGAAGTTGTCGTCCACAGCCTTCTTGGCAGCCTCCTTGATGTGGTCGGGTGTGAAGAAATCGGGCTCACCCACGCTGAGGTTTATAACGTCGATACCTTGAGCCTTTAGTTCACTACTTTTCTGCGACATTGCCAATGTAGCCGATGGCGAAAGTGCTTGCAGTCGTTGAGAAATGAAATCCATAGTTGTTTTACTTAAAATTGTTTTATAGGTTTTTAATGTATTCTGTTGTGCAAAGATACCAAGAAAATCGCAACTGACATAATATTTCGACAACAAAATAATTGCATTGTTCATTACTGTCATTAAAAAGCGCGTCAAGTCTTCCTACGTAACGTTTTTTCATGACAGTAACTATTGTGATAATCAGTCTCTACCTCTTTTTATTTACTTTATAATAAGCAGTCACATTAATGTGATTAAAAACAAACTCTATTCCGTTGGCATTAAGCACTCTTGGCAGGAGCTGCTATAAAAACTAATGTTATAGCAGTTAATACTATTATCAATCGTCTCATTAAAAGGATGTTTTAACCCCAAAAACAATATGGCTTAACTAATGTGTGAACAACATAAAGCCCCAATCACGACTACAGCTTTGTGACTCAGGCATTTACTTGGCTCCCCAGCCAGGGTCTTTGACGGCGTTCATCTCGCGCTGGATGCGCTTGCTGTGTTTCTGGACAAACTTGCTGGGGTGGGCCGAGTCACGCTCAAGCGGGTTGGGAAGCGTAGCGGCGATGGTGGCGCTCTCAACGCGGGTGAGCTCGCGGGCGTCCTTGTGGAACTTCTCCTGGGCGCATGCCTGCACGCCGTAGATGCCATCTCCCATCTCGATGGAGTTCAAATACACTTCCATGATGCGTTCCTTGCCCCAGATGTTCTCTATCAACACAGTGAAGTAGGCCTCAAGGCCCTTCCTTAACCAGCTGTGCCCGGGCCACAGGAAGACGTTCTTGGCGGTCTGTTGAGAGATAGTGCTGGCACCACGCTCTCGCCCGCCCTGAAGAGCTTCGAGGCGTGCCCGGAGTATTTCCTTCTCTTCAAATCCGTTGTGCTCGGTGAAATGCGTGTCCTCGCCTCCCATCACTGCAAGCGGCATGTTGTGCGAAATCTGGTCGAGGTCAACCCACTGGTGCTTGATAACGGGGTCTTTGCCATCAAGCCACTGCTCATAGTAACGGATATACATCAGTGGAGTGTGGTAGACCGGCACCCATTTGAAGGCTATCACTGCCAAAATCGACGACACAAAGAAGAAGATAAGGATGTCGCGCACCCAAATCCAGAAACGGTTCCAAAGGAATTTAACGTCATTCATGCAGTGTCAAAAAAATAGTCACTTAACAATTCCAATCGACAAAGTTATTGCTTTTTTCTTGAGTAGACACAAAAAACCTTGAAAAAAAAAGAAAATTGTCACACCAATGGCAGCAAAGAGGCAGCTGACCAATGACAGGTATTGTTGTTGTTTTCACCTCATGAGCTCACCAATCGAAGTGGTGAGATTGAACATGAATGTTGTAGCGCCGGTGTGAGGTTGAGCAAAGGCTACTCCAAAGCCGAAGGCCTTGACCTTCATGCCGCCACCAATCGAGAGTCCCGACAGGAAATTGCGCTTGTAGGCACTCATGTCGGTGCGAACCTTGTAGTTATAGCCCGCTGCGATATAGATGTTGCTTGAAGGCATATATTCCAAGCCAAACACCAGGTGACGGAACAAGGTGGAGGCAAATTTATCTTTCTTCACCAGGTCGCTGTTGATGTTGTTCTTGTCGGATGGCTCGTAATAAGGCGATTTCCATTTCGTCAGGCCAAAGGCAGTGACCGAGACGCGGAAAGGCGATGATCCCAACCCCTTGGAGAAACCCAACTGGATATCCCAAGGCAGCTTGTCGCTCTTGTCGTTGAATTTCTTGACCTGTCCTCCCAGGTTCTTTGCCACAAGCGACAGCGACAGCTCATTGTCGGGGTTGTAATAGTTGATACCCAAGTCGGCGGCAATAGCTCCTGCGGAGTAGGTCTCATAGCTCGAATGGATATACTTGAGATTGATACCACCACGCAGGCGGTCGCTGATGTCGTGAGAATAGGTGACAGTGAACGCCAGGTCGCTCGCACTGAAGCTGCCTGTGATGGCACCGCTCACATCGGTGGCATCCATCTTGCCATAGCCATAATACTGAACTCCCACACCCACGGCTCCATGCTCACCCACACCCTGGCCGTAGCGGGCGCCCATGAAGTTGGTGCCACCAATGTAACGCATGTAGTTCAAGCCCACTTGATGGTCAAACTCCTTGCCCAGCAATGCCGGGTTCTGTTCCACCAGGTTGATGTCATCATCAATAATCGTGATATTGTGTCCACCCATCGAGTAGACATGAGATGATACCGGCACATCAAGGAACTGATAGGCAGTGGTGCCGTCTTGAGCAGCAACAACAGCCCAGGAGCACGCAAATAGCGCACCCATTACCAGTAATGTATGTCGTAAAATGCTATGCATTGCTTTTATCTTATATGTACTCTTTATCTACTATAACGATAAAAAAGCGCTTATAGTATCAAGGTACCAATCAGAATTCCACAATTGTTTAATTTTTTTTACAACACACCCATTTAGTGCGCCAATTTGTAAAAAAAAACAAAACCTTATTAATCATTACCAAAAACGGTGACATATATTATTGTTTTTCAGAAAATCACAATTATATTTGCATTGCAATTAGCACAAAGCTCATGAAAACTGTCCTTGATGTCAGCATGACGCATTTTATGATTTTCTTAAACTGTGAGATAACCAAGATGAAGTTTAACAGCTTATTATTAACTCTGTTTCTGTCAATTGTCACCGTTGTTGGTGCCAATGCACAGCATGCGCGCAATGTCACGGGAAATCCGTTGGCATCAGGCTCTAACGTATATGACTATGAAAACGTTGACATCAGGCCTCAGTTCCCTGGTGGCGAGACAAGCATGATAAATTTCATCAATGAGACTCGTGAATACCCCTACAATGCTTACCACAACCACATCCAGGGAAGGGTGCTGTGCAGCTTTATCGTGGGCACCGATGGCAAACTGTCTAACATACAGGTGATTCGCAGCTCGGGCGACGAGACATTAGACCGAGAGGCCATGCGCGTCATCGGCAAGATGCCTCGATGGAGCGTGGGGAAAATCCAGAACACCAAGGTCAACGTGCGATGCGTGCTGCCAATATCGTTCAGACTATAAAATAATTATCACACCAATATAACAGAGTGGGCATGCCTTCAAGACATGCCCACTCTGCTTTTTCCTTCTCTCCCCTCTACTTGCCGAAGGTGATGGTAGTGCCATTCCTGAGTTGCACACTGGGAACAAACTTCAAGTACTTCTTATAGAGCCATGCAAGCAGCAAGGTAAGAGCGATGTATACTGCCAGCCAGGCATAATCGCTATACATGAGATTGGGCTGAAGCCACAAGACAAACTTGAATATGGGCATGCGAGGCAACGAATGAACTACAAATATACATGACGACATCACGCCCATCCATGCCAAGGGACGCATCACCACTCCTGTGGCGGTGGCACTATAGCTGTCGAACAACTTGACAAATGCCACTGAGCCAGTGATAACCAGCACTGGAGCCCATAGCCAAGACTGAAAATCAAGGTTGAAAACAGCGAGCAACGGCATCGAAATTATTGCCACTGCAGCAAGCGTCCACTTGGGAAGCTTGGGCATGCCGTAACGCGCTACTATCACTCCGAGCATGAACGGAAGTATCGCTACCACGACGTTGTAACGCATATATTCAAGATGCATAGTGTGCACCTCCGATAGAGCCATCGGCAACCATGCCACGACTATCAACGCCACAGGCATCAGCCATCGCCACAACTTCTTGTCACGAGTGGAATAGATACATAACGCATACATGATATAAACCTCAAACATCAATCCGAAGAACCAGTAAGGACCAGGCATCAACGCCCTACCAGGACTCTCGAATATTAAGTTAACAATGAGCGTGAGTTGAGAGACAACCTCATTCCACAGATGGAACGAGCAGCCACACCACACGTCATAGACCAGCACACTCAATACATAGCCCAAAATCATGAGCCTGAACAGCTTGAGCCACTGGTACCCAATGAATGGCAATGCTTTCACTCGTGGCTCGCCCTCACGCTCGTATTTCATCACCAGGCCAAAGCCGCTCAGGAACAAAAACAATGGCACACCGTAATGACCAAAGAAGGAGAAGAATTGTATAAACTCAAAGCCGTCGAAATTGCCGCTAAACACATTATTCCAATAGTCCCACATTCTCATGCTGTGCTCCTTGAAGAACAGATACTCGTTCTCATGATGGCCTCCATGAAGCCAGTGACAGAAATTGTGCAAGAATATTCCCATGATGGCAATACCACGCAGCACATCACACTGACGCTTGGTGAGTAGTTTATTTCCCGTTAACAACTCCATTTTCTATTTTTGAAAAAAAACAACCGCATGGCACTTCGCGCAAGTCGAGAGCCATGCGGCTAAATTGTGTCTACCCTTCAGACTCGAAAACTATTTGCTTGATTTCTTTCTAAGCAAGCCGGCAGTCTTCTTTGTCAACTTCTTGCGGTAGCTTTCTTTCTCGTTTCCGTAGCCATAGCCGTAACCATAGCCGTAACCATAACCGTAGCCATAGCCGTAGCCATAACCGTATTTCTTCTTGTCAACCTTTATGTCGTTGATCAAGATTGTAAGGTTCTTGAACTTCTTCTCGTCGTTGCTGCGCTCAAGGTCGAGCAGGTAGCTCTTCTCAATCAGTCCATCACGCATCACATAAACTGTCAAGTCGACATAGCGGTTTATGAGCGATGCATCGGCAATGATACCGAAGGGCACAGTATCGAGAATCACATAGTCATACTTAGAGCGAAGCTCGCTGATAAGATCCTTCAAGTGGTCACCCATGAGCAGACCAGTTGGGTTGGGTGGTATTGCTCCAAGTGGTATCACATCGAGATTAGGATGTAGCGCACCTCTCACTGTGATGCCATCAATATTGGCAACCTTGCCAGACAGGTAAGCGCTAACGCCCACAGCGGTCTCGGCGTCGACATATTCCGAGAAACGACCCTTGCGCAAGTCTAAGTCTACCACGGCCACCTTCTTGTCGACATGGGCGTATGTCAAAGCCAAATTGATTGCGATGAAACTCTTGCCCTCGCCAGGACGGGTGGAGGTGAGCTGCATCACCACTCCTCGGCCCTCTTTCTTCTCGATCATGAAGTCGATGTTGGCTCTCACTATGCGCAAAGCCTCCGAAACGCGGTCCACCGAATTCTCCGTAACAACAACCTCCTTGTCGCGCTGGTTGTTGTGCTTGGCGGGAATCTCGCCCACAATTGGGATGTTGCAATTCTCCTCAACATCATGACGGTTGTGAATCTTGGTGTCAAGCGACAGTATCCAGTATATCAAGTAGAATATCGCGGCTGGAATGAGCAGACCAATGAGCAAGCCTATCGCAAGAGTGCGAGCGGTGTTGGGAGAGATGGGAGCCGAACTGCCATTAGCGGCCTCTATAACCTTGGCGTTGGGCTCGGTGATGGCAATCTGAAGAGCATTCTCCTCACGCTTGTTGAGAAGGTAGAGATAGAGCTGCTCCTTCACATTCTGCTGGCGGCCAACCTGAGTGATGGCTTTCTCGTGGGCAGGCATCTGCTGGCGACCACTTTGAGCCTGGGCTTGTGATGCCTGAGCCTGAGAAGCCTTGGCACTCAACTGCGAGATATAGTTGTTAACAGCACGCAAGATTGCTGCCTTTTGAGTGGTAAGAGACTGATTGAGCTCTTTCATAACAGGGTTCTCGTCGCTCGATGTGGCGGCAATCTTCTGATATTTGAGCATAGCGTCGTTATAGTCTTTAATCTGGCCTTCAATACCGGCATTGGCAATACCAGTGTTGCTTGGTATCAGGTCGTGGTCTCCCGACGAAGCAAGATAGTCTCGAACCTTAGAGGCCAAGCTCAGTTGCAGACTCGCATCCTGTGCGTTGTCCTGATATTTCACGCCCGATGAGGCATCGGCATATATCGCATCGTTAGAGCTTGCCGATCTGAGTTCGGCAATACGGCTGTCCACACCGCTCAGATCCTGAGAGATGCTGTTGATGCGCTCGGCAATGAAGTTCTCGGTGTTGCGCGCGACACGATTTTTGTCTTCTATTCCATCTTGGTTATAGGCAACAATGAGCGAATTCAAGATATCGATGCCCATCTCGTAATTGTCCGAAACCAACGACAGGAGAAGCACATCGCTCATCTTGTCGGCCTGCTCAACCTTCAAGTTGCCAATCAGTCGCTTGGCAACACTATTGGTAGTACCAACTTTGGCAATCACAGTATAACCCACATACTGCGTGTTGAACAGACGGGTCTTTGTCACTGCCACTGGACCGTAAGGTGTGCTCACTTTGCTGCCGAAAGACGCCTTTTTCCATTTCTTATCGCCATTGATGCAGAACTCAAAGTTGTTCTCCCCTTTTATCAGAATCGATATCGAATAGTTGGTTTTGATGTCTTTGAGAGGCGTAATCTGCACGGGAGAATGTTTATAGGTGTTCACATCGCGCAAATACACACGACCGTAGTACATGATATTCAGTCCAAGATGCTCAACCACATTCTCCATGAGGCGGGTCGACCTTATCTTGTGGGTCTCATTGGCAAGGTCGGTAGTGAGCACGTTCATGCCTAAGTCGCCAAACACCTGGGCCTGGCTACCTTGCTGCTTGCTCGTCTCGGTGGTGAGCATGATCAATGCCGATGAGCTGTAAAGCTTGGGCTCCGATTTAGTCTTGAGCAATGCAATACAGGAGCATATTATCGCCGAAATAACAAACCAATACCAGTTGTGAAGGCAAGCATTGAAGAAAGCTTTAATGGGTATTGAAGCCGAAAAATTCTTTTTCTTCTCTCCACTGTTTTTGCTTGGGGCTGATTCTTGAATTATCTCTTGCATATATCCCTAATTTTGTTATTGATTCTCTTTTATAACCATAAAGTGTGCAAAGTTAAATATATTTTTCCGTTTTACAATTATATAAGGAGGAAAAAGTTTGACAAAACACGAAAAGAAAGCCTTCTTGTTGTATATATCAAAAAAAATTACGAACTTTGCATTTTTATAATTGGCATAAAAAATTATTAAACATAAACAGCAATGAAAAAATTATTATTCAGCTTTTTTATGGCAATGGCTTGTCTCGTGGCAAGTGCCGTGCCTGCAATCCCCACCCCACAAAAGGTGACCCAGCCCAACGGCGAGGAACTCACCGTGCAAATCAAGGGTGACGAGTTCTTCCACTACATGACCACTGCCGATGGCTACACCATCGTCATGAACGACCAGGGCTACTTTGCTTATGGCACACTCGTGAATGACGAAGTGGTGGCCAGCAAGATTATAGCACGCGATGCCGACAAGCGTTCGGCAAGCGACATTGCTTGGCTACAAGCCACTGGCAAGAACCTGCGCTCAGAGCGTCAGGTGGCAGCCGGCATACGTGCCCGCGCCCAGCGCGATGCTTTGCCACATCTCAACCGCATCAACTATAACAACTTCCATGGTCTCGTGATTCTTGTAGAGTTCAACGACTCGCACTTCACCCGCAGCGATGTTCAGACCTTCTATGACAACATGATTAATCAGGAGAACTACAGTGGTTACACCAACGAGGACGGCTCAACCAACCCTTATGGAAACTGCACTGGTAGCGTGCGTGACTACTTCCACGACAACAGCAATGGCATCTTCACTCCACAATTCGACATTGCAGGACCATTCGAAGTCCCCTATTCGGTTGAGCAGGGAAATCAATACGCCTACAACATTTTCCAGAGCGCAATACAGAAAGCCAACCCAACTGTCGACTTCAGCCAATATGACCTCGACAACAACGGCGCTGTAGACTTGGTATACTTCATCTATGCCGACACACCATCGAGTAGCGACCCTGACCATCCCAATCACATCTGGCCACACCGCTCAAGCATGTATTCCTATGTGAAATATGACGGCAAGTACATTCGCGACTATGCATGCTCGGCCGAGTATATCTATGGCAAGAGCAGTGGCATCTTCGACGGCATCGGTACCATCTGCCACGAGTTCAGTCATGTGTTAGGATTGCCCGACCTCTACGACACCAACGAGAATGACGACGAGGCCAACGGCGAGGCACAACACCCTGGTGAGTGGGACCTCATGGCAGGCGGCAACTACCAGAACAACGCTCGCACTCCAGTGGCCTACAGCCTCTATGACCGCTACGCCACTGGACTTGCCAACTATCAGGTAATCACTGCCGAGGGAGAGTATTCCCTCAACCCCACAAGCACCACTGGTGAGGGTTTCATCCTCAAGTCGCCCACCAACAGAGAGATTTTCCTTATCGACAACCGTCAGACGTCCACTAAATGGGACCGATACGCTCCTGGTCATGGCATGACCATAGCACGCATGGACTCTACCAACACCAGTGTGTGGAACAACAATGCACCCAATGGTAATGCCAACCGACTCTATTACGAGTTGTTGCGTGCTGGTGGCTCTTCGACCTTACAATCTCCTACCGACGCCTTCCCTGGCACTCGTGGCGTGACAATGATAACCAACGAAACAACGCCCAACCTGATGGCATGGGGCAACAAGCCCAACCAATACATCCTCTACAACATCCATGAGGAAGGCGATGTCATTAAGTTCACAGTGAGATTAGATGGAACCTTTGTTACTGCAGTTGAGGACTTCGAGCCTATGACACCAAAAACTTCAAACAACGGTTCAATCAGCGATGAGGGCACTCTGTCTACTTGGACTCTCGCTAAAGCCTGGCCAGTTACTCCAGCAGATGCTTCTTCGGGTAACGGCAACATTGCAGTGGCTATGAAAAAGCCCAGCACTGTGACTATGACCAGCGACGTGGCCTACGACACCTATATGGTTTCATTTGACTTCTATAACACCACCGGTATCAACACCAACCTGCAACTGATGATGTCGACCGATGGTGGTAAATCTTGGACCGCTCAGCCCAATGCAGTGGGTAACACCACAGTAGTTGCCGGTCCACAGATGAAAAGCACTCTGTGCTTCCCCATCACCGTTCAAGTGCCTGCTCGTTACCGCGTGTCGTGCACTAATGGCTCGACAAGCATGTCGGGTTATCTTGACGACTTCACCATCTACCATAACGGCGCGCTTAACCCTGTTGTTGTTCCTGGCGACGTTAACGGCGACGGCACAGTCACTGCTGCCGACGTAACAATTCTCTACAACATCCTCCTTAACGACGACTACACAGGTGTAGTCAGTGCTGACCAGAACGGCGACGGCTCAATCACAGCTGGTGACGTAACAGCCGTTTACAACATCCTGCTTGGTGGACGATAAGACAAGAGCTATACACTAAACTAATAATCAGGTGCTTCAATCACGAGGCACCTGATTTTCTTTAATTAGTGCCCGGGAAAGTGGAGACGAGAGTGTGCCGGATGGAGGATAGCAAGAAAATGTCGTTTCCATAATCAACGAGTAAGTGAATTCTAATAGCAAGTGCGAAATTAGTCAAAATTATTGATATTTTTAAAG
>CAMVKS010000012.1 GCA_947167995.1 uncultured Prevotellaceae bacterium | reverse complement strand
ATTTTTTATCAAAACAACCTTCAGAGTGCTTTCGCACTTCTTATTGGAACTTTCAGGCAACTGATTGCTGAAAACTGACAACTTACAAATTTGTCTTTCTCGTTAAAAAGGAGTACCTTTGCAGGAAATTTCACGCGGTGTGGAATAATTAACACATATTGAGACAATTATGAGCGAGACTTTTGAAATGGTTGCTAAGACCTTCCAGGGGTTGGAGGGCGTGTTGAGTGATGAACTGACAGCGCTGGGAGCGCAAGAGGTGGTGCAAGGCCGCCGCATGGTGTCGTTCACTGGCGACAAAGAGCTGATGTATAGGGCAAACTTCTGCCTGCGCACTGCTTTGCGGGTGCTCAAGCCCATCTATAAGTTCACTTCTACCGACGCCGACGACCTCTATGAGCAGGTCAAGCATTTCCACTGGGAGGACATAATGACCGAGAACAGCACGTTCTCGATTGACTGCACAGTGTTTAGCGACACTTTCAAGCATTCTCGTTTTGTGACCTACCGCGTGAAAGACGGCATCGCCGACTACTTCATGGAGCGATGCGGCAAGCGGCCCTCAATACGTCTCAATTCTCCCGACTATCAATTGAACGTGCACATCAATGGCAAGGATGTCACCATCTCGCTCGACTCGTCGGGTGAGCCACTCTACAAGCGTGGATGGCGTGTGGCGCAGACCGACGCCCCCATCAACGAGGTGCTCGCCGCCGGCATCATCAAGCTGAGCGGATGGGATGGCAAGAGCAACTTTGTCGACCCCATGTGCGGCTCGGGAACGTTCCTGATTGAGGCAGCACTCATCGCCGCCAACATCAACCCCGGCGTGTACCGCAAGGAGTTTGCCTTCCAGCATTGGCCCGACTATGACGCCGACCTCTATGACGCCATCTACAACGACGACAGCGGCGAGCGCGAGTTCCAGCACAAGATTTACGGCTACGACATTCTGGGCAAGGCTGTTGCCATCAGCAACGCTAACATCAAGAACGCGGGACTGTCGCAATATATCGAGGTGGAGCGCAAGCCACTCGAGGAGCTGGAGACAGCGCCCGAGAAAGGCGTGCTCATCACCAATCCTCCATACGGCGAGCGCCTCACCAGCGATGAGCTTCCCCAGCTTTATTCAACTCTTGGCACCAAGCTCAAGAAGGTGTTCTTGGGCTATGACTGCTGGCTAATTGTGGGTTCCAACAAGGAGCTTATCGACAACTTGGGATTGAAAGCCTCGTTGCATTATCCTTTGTTCAATGGCGAGCTCGAGTGCGAGCTCAGGGAGTATGTCATCTTTGACGGCAGCTTCGACGACATGCGGCGCAAGGGGGGAACGATAAAGAACGAGGGATTCCGCGCCAGCGACAAGCCCACCTATGAGCGTCGCGACAGGGACGACAAGCCACGACGCGACTTCAAGCGCGACGAGCGCAGGGGTGGTGGAGAACACAGGAGACGTGACGAGCGAGGCGGTGCCCGCAGATCCCCCGACGGCGACCGTGGTGTGAACCCCATGCGCAAGCACCGCGATGACGGCGACCGTGGTGTGAACCCCATGCGTGGAAAGAAAGACGACAACGGCACCCGCACCTATCGCAGCAGTCGTAGCTTTGACCGTCGAGAGCATGACGAAGATAGAGGAGTGCGCCGACGCACATTCACGTTCCATGGCCCTCTGCTTGGAGAAGATAAAGAGCGCCCAGTGTTCAAAGGCCGACGCAACGGCTGGAAACGCCGCGACGCCGAAAACGAAAACAAGGAGTAAGTGTTAAGTAGTGAGTGTTGAGTAGTGAGTGTTGAGTAGTGAGTTTTAAACTGAACTCTGAAAGAATAAAACTCTCTCTCCTCTTTCCTCTCCCCTCTCCCCTGAAAAAATGGCAAAGAAAGGCAGTTACATAGTAGACTATTTCAACAATCGTGGCTTTTTTGGGCTGGCGATTATGTTGCTTATTATCTTCTCGGTGATAGCGAGCGGCAACTTTGTGGTGCCCCAGCGTGGCTATGGCACCTTTCATAACCTTGCCACATGGATCTCGAGTAGCGACACCTCATGCTTTGTCGCCGTGGTGTGCAATGTTGTGACAGGCGTGCTGCTTGTCACGCTCAACATCATGTTCCGCTACATCAAGACCTACAACTGCTTTGTCTTTGCGGCAGTCTTTGTGCTGCTCCAGGGCATGAATCCATTCATCAGCACCCGCTTCTATTCGGGCTCCGCAATGTGCTTGATAGTGGTGATGTCGCTGTTCTTCATGTTTGAGCAGTATGGCAAGCGGGCTGGAGCCTCGCAAGGCATCTTTCTTGTGATGGCACTGCTGTCGTTTTTCACGCTCTACCACTACGTGTTCTTCCTGTTGATGCCTCTGTTTGTGTTGGGCTTCGCCTATATGCGCGTCCTCGATGTCAGAGGGGCGTTTGCCGTGTTCTTTGGCATCGTGACCCCCTACTGGATAGCACTTGGCACCGGCCTTGAGTCCTACACGGCCTTCCAGGCTCCACATGTGTCACAGGTGTGGGAGAGTGCTCCACAGTTTGCCGCCAAAGGCTGGGCCATCACCATAGCCATCACGACGGTGGCGCTGACGGTGCTTCTCACGGTGTCCAACCTGAAAACGATGCTCAACTACAGCGTTCATGTGCGAGCCTACAACAATTTCTTTGTCGCGCTGTCGGTGTTTGTAGTGCTGATGATGGCAATAGACTATAACGACTTTATCATCTACATGCCGCTGCTGAACATGTGCTTTGCCATCCAGTATGGTCACTGGTATGTGATAACGCCACACGAGACTCGACAATCTGTGACGTTGTGGCTGCTTGTGGCGATGCTCACGGCATTCATTATAGCAATGATTATAGCGTGATGAAAATCGTTGCCGACAGCAAAATACCTTTTCTCGCAGGGCTTTTGGAGCCTAATGCACAAGAAGTTGTCTATGTTGCCGCAAGTGAGATAGACGCTCACGTGGTGCGCGATGCTCAGGTGCTGCTCACTCGCACCCGCACCCGCTGCGACCGTGCGTTGCTCGCGGGCAGCGCGGTCGAGATGATAGGTACCGCGACAATAGGCACCGACCATATCGACATGGATTACTGCCGCAACCATGGCATAGCGGTGGTCAATGCCCCGGGATGCAATGCTCCAGCCGTGGCACAATGGGTGCATGCCGCAATCCTGAAGTGGAGAGAGATGAGACACCACCAGGACCACCCACTCACGCTTGGAGTGGTGGGCGTGGGTCACGTGGGAAGCATCGTTGCACGGTGGGCGCAGCAGCTCGGCTACAGAGTGTTGCTCAACGACCCACCACGAGCTGCCGCCGAAGGCTCTGGCCAGTTTGTTGACATCGCCGCTCTGCAGCAAGAATGTGACATTATCACCTTTCACACGCCACTCACATTAGAGGGAGAGTATGCTACCTGGCATCTCTGTGGCGAGGAATTCCTTGCCGGGCTGAATCGCTGCAAGCTCTTGTTGAATGCCGCTCGTGGCGGTGTGTGCGACAACGCTGCTCTGCTGCAGTGGCATGGCGATGTCGCCCTTGACTGCTGGGAGAAAGAACCTGATATCAACCGGGAGTTGCTCGACAAAGCCTTCGTCGCCACTCCCCACATCGCCGGCTACAGCCTTCAGGGCAAGCAACGCGGCACGGCAATGATTATAGAAGCTCTGAAGCGGCGCTATGGCTGGGACGTCAAGCCTGTGCAGGCCTCTACGCCTCTCAAGGGCGCGGAAAATGTCACAGAGCAGGCGATTCTCGATAGCTACAACCCACTCAACGACACCGCTTTGTTGAAGTCGTCGCCCGACGGCTTCGAGCGCTTTCGCAACACCTACCACCTGCGCCAGGAGGTGTGATGGCGGGATAACTGCCGCAACAGCACCGAACAGTCTCATTCAATCTTGCACTTTGGGTTATTTTTTTGCCCAAAGCAGTGATTTGTAGTCTTAGGCTTTGATTTTTAAAGATATAATGTGTACTTTTGTGGAAACTAAATTATATCGATTATGAAACAGATAGCTTTATTACTTTCACTTATTGTGATGATGACAAGTTGCCATTTGGGTGGAAAAGACGGCAACGGCCGACTTCCAGGCTCCAATGCGGGCTATACCGACGAGGAGAAGGAGGAAATCATGAACCAGAACAACCCCATGCGACAAGGGGCGACCTATTTTCACAGTGCCTCGATGGACTACTCGGTGCAGTACCCTAACTCGTTTGTCGACTTCAAGAAAGATGGCGACCGCGGCTTTTCTTGTCACAGCAAGGACGGCGTGGCACGTCTCAAGGCCTGGGGTGAGCCTTGCGGCCTCCAGGTGGAAGACCTGATGGCGAGAGAGCTGAAAAAGTACAACGGCGACGGTGCAAAGGTGGAGAGTAGCGACCTCGAGGACGACTCGTTTGTGATTGAGGGCGATAAGGGCGACACCCATTTCTATCAGCGCACTATCGTGCACAACGGCAAGAGTGCCACTATGCTCTATGAGTTCAGCACCAAGGAGCGCGACGATATCGACCCTAATGCCATCTACGTGAGCCTTGGAGCAGAGCTTGGCGAGACACTGATTGCCGGTGCTCCGCCAGTAGAGGCAAAGCCCAAGAAAGCCGACCCCAACGCTGTGGCGCAAGTTGCCTATGTGGGAGAGTGGAACACCTTCTCGACCATGACAAGCGATGCGTTTTTCAAGAAATATCCCGAGTTCAAGGATGTGAACGCCTGGGAGGCTCAGACCGACGGCAAAGAGGTGTATTTCATCCTTGCCGCGCATGACGATGCCAAGATCACCGTCAAGAACAGCAAGACTGGCGAGCGACTCTACAACAGCGACAGCCGTCCGCTCATCGTGCGCTGCAATGCCGGCGGTGAGCCCGACATGGAAATCACCATCCTCGACAACAGCGGCAATATCACGCGCTACGTGCCACGTCACGACAGCAACAATCATCCCGTCACCTCGCCAGGAATCAGCGACATGACACGCTGAAAAAGCTTGGCTCACGCAGCAAGGTCGCGCTCCGCGCTCAAAATTAATTGAAAATTGAAATGAAAATTAGCCAATCGGGCGGATATGAAATTTTAAAATAAATTTTAATTAAATATTAAGCGAAGCGCCCCTACAAGCCTCAAGGCAGCGGTAAGATCACAAGAAAGGCCTTTCTTGTGGGTGAAATAAGTATTAATCAGTATAAAATGCTTGTTTTACAAGAATTTTAGTTATCTGTTTCTGGCTTTACATCTATTAGGGGTGTCTCTGATTCTGCTTTATCTTTATCGGCTTCAGCCTTGAATCCGTTAGCCGCTTTCTTGTAGAACTGATTGGCCTTTGAAGCGTTTTTCTTCACGCCAGTGCCCTCTTGGTAGTGCTGAGCAAGGAAGTATTGAGCCGCTGGGTCATTCTGGTTGGCAGCCTTCTGCAACCATTCTACCGCAGACTTTTGATCGCTTTCGCTGAAGCTGGTTGAGTAGATCTTGCCTAACTCGCGTTGCGCTGACACATTGCCTTGTTCGGCAGCCTTGGTGTACCAAGTTTTGGCCTCATAATTATTTTCAACAAATCCATACATGCCATACAGATATGCATAGGCGAGGTCTTTTTGAGCATCGCTAACTCCCATCTCGGCGGCCTTTTCAAGCCATTGTTTCATTTCATCGTCACATTGATTGCGAACGTAAGTGTTGTAGAATTGTGTGTCGAAGATGTGATAATAAACATCGGCAATGGTGATGTTGTGGTCGATTTTCGTGTTGGTGGCGTTCACGAACTGGCGATAATACTCAATGGCTTTATTGTTGTCTTGAGGCACATCTTTGCCAATGGCGTAGAAGCAGGCGAGCAACGACATGGCATCGGAATCACCGTTCTGGGCGGCTTTGTCAAGCCACAGAACACCCTTTTGATAATCGTTTGCATTAAGATATTCGATACCCTTAAAATATTGTTGCCAAGAATATTCCAGTTCTTCCTCCTCTTCTTCCTCGTCCTCGTCGACCATCAAAATATCTTGGGTGCCAACTACGCGATCGTCAAGCAATACATCTTCTACGGCCTTGGGTGGTTCCCGAACAGACTCATCTTCAACAATTCTAAATTCTGTTAATTGAATGTTATCCGATTCACTGTCTTCATCTACTGCGCAGTAAGGGAGTACTGGAAGAGATAAATCAACGAAGTTATACTCTGCCAACATTTCGGCTGCTTTCTTGTAGTCCTGCTTGACTCCCTTGCCCTGCAAGTAGCAAAGCCCCAGGTTGTAATAGGCATTGCGGTGGCCTTGCTCGGCTGCTTTCTCAAACCACTGCACCGCCTTCTTGGCGTCACGAGGTAGTCCGTTGCCTTTCAGATAACACTCACCAATGAGGTTTTGAGAATATTCATCGTCTTTCTCGGCAGCTTTCATAAACCACTGCAGGGCAGTTTTGTGGTCGGCTGCAACGCCATCACCATCCTCATAAAGGTCTCCGAGACGGCGCATGGCATCAACGTTACCTGTTTCGGCTGCTTTTTTCCACCATGCAATGGTGTTGTCATAGTCATCTTCGTAATAGGCATGTGCGCCCATGTAGTATTGAGCCTCGCTGTGCCCTAAGTTGGCAGCCTTTTCAAGCCACTCTTCACCATTTTGAGCCTCAAAAAACTTGGTATAATCTGATTTATTATAAATGGCATAATATACATCGGCAATGGTTGGTTTTGTTTCAATTTCTCCATTGTATTGTTCCAAGTACTTGGTGTAATACTCAACGGCTTTGTCGTCGTCGCGTGTAACATCTTCGCCAATGGCATAGATACCAGCCAGTGCTAACGATGCATCGTCGCTTCCCATTGCCGAGGCATCTTCCAGGACGGTGAGGTAGTTCTTGTCGGGGTAGGCATCGGCGGCTATCTTGTAAAGTAAATCGGGAGTTCCCAAATAGTTTAGGTATTCATTCTCTTCTTCATCATTGTTTTTCTTGTACCAGTAAATGGCGTTGTCATAGTCTTTGGTCAGAGCATAGAGAAGAGGAAGCTTCTGTGCAGCATCTTCGTCTTCCTCGGAAGCTTCTTTAAACCAGTAGATAGCCTGCTCGAAGTCTTGTGGCACGCCGTTGCCTTTATAGTAGCAGTTGGCTAAATTGGATTGTGACAAAGCGTTGCCTTGCTCGGCGGCTTTGCGATACCACTGGGCGGCTTGTGCAGGGTCTTCATCCCTACCTAAACCGTTAGAGTAGCAGTGTCCTAAGTCGTTTTGTGCATTTACATATCCTTGCTCGGCGGCTTTTTCATACCAATCGGCAGCTTTAGTGTAGTCTTGATCAAAAGATCCATTTCCGTAGTAGTAGAAGTCGCCTATCACATATTGCGCTTCGGCATAGCCTTGTTGGGCAGCTTTCATGAGCCATTGTGCCGACAAATCTTCATCCTCCTCAACGCCATATCCCATGAAGCAGCAGTAAGCCAAATTGTATTGCGCTTTGGCATTTCCCTGCTCGGCGGCTTTCTTGAACCACTGGACTGCTTCTTCATAACTATTGCAATTCTCTCCCATCATGTTCTGTGCCTCGCTGTGACCCAGCTCGGCAGCCTTCTCGAGCCATGGCGATAGGTCATAGTCACACAATGCTCGAGCAATGTAATCGCTTGAATGTTCTCTGGAGTAAATGTCGTAATACACATCGGCAATGGTTACATCCTTGTAAGGCAGATTCTGTTTCTTGAGACTTTCGCTGAAAAGTTTCACTGCTTTTTTCTCGTCAAGTTTCACACCTTTGCCCATAGCATGGAGGCCGGCCATGGTTGCTATAGCCTTGGGGTTGCCTTTCTTGGCCGATTCTTGCAAAACGCCTAACCAGTTGTCTTTTTCAAGAACGCAATACAGCTCGGCTTTGTCTAAAAGCATTCCGGGAATATCATCATATTCATGATAGGGCAACTTCATGTACCAAGCAAAAGCTTTGTCATAGTCTTTTTTTGCAATGTAACTGTTTACGAGCTCAGATTGTGCGTCTTCGTCATCCTGCTCGGCGGCTTTGGTCAACCAATAGATAGCCTTTTTTTCGTCTTTTTTCACGCCCTTGCCATCACGGTAGCACATTCCCAGGTAGTATTGTGCGTCGTCATTACCTTGGTCGGCAGCCTTCTGGAACCAGTTGAAAGCCTGGGCGTAATCTTGATCAAAGTCTTCTCCGTCGTAGTATTTTTTTGCGAGGCTTAATTGCGCTTCGGCATCGCCTTCCTCGGCTTGACGTTGAAGCCTTGTGAGAGGATCTTCATAGTTGGTACTGCCTCCGTTTAACATGAAGGTGACAGGCAATGTGTACCACACTCTCACTGGCTCGCCTGCAGCATTCTCGCCAGGGAAAAATTTTGGCAGGCTTTTGCACACTCTCACAGCTTCGTTGTCAAGGTCAGGATCGACTCCACGAGCAACTATCACCTCGCCAATGCTGCCGTCTTTCTCTACAACAAACTGAATAACAACTTTGCCCTGAATATTGTTGTCTTGGGCGGCTTTCGGGTAACGGATGTGGGTTGAAAGGTACTTCATGAGCCCATCGGCTCCACCAGGGAACCTGGGCATGGTCGCTGCCGAGTGGAAGACATCGTCAGTGGTAATAGCCTCATAATGCTGTGCTTGAATTGCCGTGGTAAAGCAAATCATAGCTATAGCAGAAAG
Organism: uncultured Prevotellaceae bacterium; assembly: GCA_947167995.1. Classification (GTDB taxonomy): domain Bacteria; phylum Bacteroidota; class Bacteroidia; order Bacteroidales; family Muribaculaceae; genus Sodaliphilus. Next base: position 52,002 of record CAMVKS010000012.1, on the reverse strand, counting down.
GAATAAAGATTTTAGAATTTGTCTCATAATGTAAATATTTTATTTGTTTAAAGAATGTCGATAGAAGATTTCATTGCAAAGTTAAACAATTATAGAGCAGAAATCAACAATTTATTAGCCTAATTTGATAAAATGAGTGGATTTAATGATGAAATGGTTGAGTTTTGATGATGTATTAATCTTGATTGTGCATGTGCTCCTCGATTTGAGCCTTATAAATAGTGGCTGCTTTGTAATACCAATCATTAGCAAGTTCAGTGTTTTTAGTTCCTGCAAAACCTTGAGTGAAGAAATCTCCAAGCATGTATTGCGCTTCGGCAAGATTCTGGCTTGCTGCTTTTTCCAGCCAATGCTGAGCCAGCTTGTAATCTTGATTTACTCCCATGCCATTTTTGTAACACTCGGCGATTCTCATTTGTGCCTGAGCGTGGCCTTGTTCTGCCGCCTTTAGATACCAAAAGGCTGCCTGCTCCATATCACCATCATAATCATGGTGGCTTGCAAGTTCAAATTGTGCGTCGACACATCCAGCTTGTGCCGACTTTTCCATCCACTGTTGCTGGTTGTCTCGGATTTTCTCAAATATAATACTGTTGAAACTATAACTTTTGGCTATAAGATTATATACATCGGCAATCGTTACATTTGGGTTTGGCTTGTTGATTTTCTCTAAGTATTGCCTGTAAAGCTCGACAGCCCTGTCGTCGCTGCGCTCCACCTCATCACCCATGGCGTAGAGACATGCCATGGTGGCAATGGCATTTTTCTCGCCCATTGCTGCTGCTTGTTGCAGCATGGAGACATAGTCAATATTAGGGTAATTGTTGCATGCCATGCTATATAGCATGTCGCCAACCCCGAAGTTTTCATCCAAGTTTGTGTTGACTTTCTTTAACCAGTATAGCGCATTGTCATAGTCGCCAGCATTGATATATATCGAAATCAATTGGTTTGGTGCGCCAAGGATATTTTGACTTGCCGCATTGGAGAGAAGAGTAATGGCTTCTTGAGTGTTGCCATTGCCCAGGTAGTACATTCCCAAGTCGTATTGTGAATAACCATCGCCGTCGTCGGCATCTTGTTTCATTTGGGCAAGCTCTTCGGCCGTTCTTTCATTATAGTTCATGTTGCTTATTGTGGGCAGCTCAAAAAACTTATAAGGACTTAAATATCCGTATTCGGTTATAGGCATTTGTCTGTTGTAGTTATTGATATAACTACTGAATAATTGTGCAGCTTGGCAGTAGTTTTTTTCCACGCCTTTGCCCTCATAGTAGCAAGTAGCTAAATTGAGGGTTGCCTCACCTACCTTTATGGCGGCTTTCTGGAACCATTGAACAGCTTTTTTGTAATCCTGTGGCAGCACATCTCCATTGTAATAACACTCACCAATTATGTTCTGAGCCTGTTCGTTCCCCTGCTGGGCAGCTTTCATATACCACTCCACAGCAGCTTTGTGATCTTGGGCTGTTCCCTGTCCGTTGTCATAGAGATAACCCATAAAGAACAGAGCGTTCTCATCTTTTTGCTTGGCAGCCATGCTACACCACCTGAACGCCTGCTCATAGTCTTCGTTATCATAAAATTCATTTGCCAAACTCTTTTGCGCATCAACATTCCCCATTTCGGCTGCTTTAATGCACCACTGCTGTGAATCCCCTTCGTATTGACTTGAGACCATCTCATTGAAACTGATGTCGCTAATGTGGAGATATACGTCGGCAATGGTGAACTTTTTATTAGAATAATCTTCATTATCATAATAATGATATTCTTCAAGGTGTTTTTGCTTGTATAGCTTATAAAATTCAACGGCTTTTTTGTCATCTCGTTTCACGTCTTTGCCAATTGCATAGAAACACGACATTACCGATAATGCTTCCATGTCTCCCAAAGTTGCCGCGTCGTTGAGGAAATCTAAGTATTTCTTCTCGGGGTAAATGATTCGAGCCGCATTGCGTAGAATATAGCAAGTGTCAAAATCGGAGTCACTGGTGTAGAAATGTTTTGCATACCATAATTCTGCATTGTCATAGTCCTTAATGTGGATATAGGTTCCTAATAAATTGTAAAAAGCTATTTGTTTTAGATCATTATAGATATAGTCTTCATTTTCAAAAGCTTTTTGGTACCATGCGATGGCTTGATTATAGTCTTGTTTCACTCCGTCGCCGTAATAATAGCAGTTGCCCAAGTTGATTTGTGCATTAATATTTCCTGCTTCGGCAGCATTACGATATAACTCAAGGTATTGTTTGCCATAACCCATCACATAATGTTTAGATAGCTCGGTAATGGCTCTCTCATTTCCTTGCTGGGCTGCCTTTGTAAACCATTCAGTGGCCTTTTGGGCGTTTTGTTCCACTCCCAATCCATTCAGATAAAGGTATCCTAAATAATATTGAGCCTCGGGCTCACCAAGTTGTGCGGCTTCTTCAAACAGTTGCGCAGCTTTTGTGTAGTCTTGTGATTCATAACCTGTTGAGGCATAGATTAGTCCCAGCCCGTAAAGAGCCTCGGCGTTGCCTTCCATGGCAGCTGCCTCATAATAGCTGGCAGCTTTCTCTAAATTGTTATAATTATAATAATAGTTTCCCATCAGCACTTGAGCCTCGTTGTGCCCCAAGGCGGCAGCCTTTTCAAGATATTCATCCTTTAAATAATTGTAATAATAAGATGGAAGTATGTCGGTAATTGTGTCACTGTAAATGTGATAATACACATCGGCAATGGTAGCCTCTTGTGTGGAAACACCGGTAGCTTTTAAGTACTGGTTGTAAAAGTCTACGGCTTTGTTCTCGTCGCAGTCTATTCTTAAGCTCATGCCAATGGCATAGATGAATGACAAATCATGCATTGCCAAGGCATTGCCCATATTTGCAGCATCGGTGAGAAAATCTATTTGATGGTTGGGATTTTCTTGCGCCAAGCTATAAAGCATGGTTGCAGTGTTGAAGTCCTGGGCAGGACCGTTAATCGTCTCATACCATTTGAGCGCGTTGTCATAGTCTTTGGCTAACGCAAAGGAAATTGGCAGATAGCCCTTAGCTTCACCGTGTCCTTGCAGAGCAGCTTTTTCAAACAGTTGAGCCGCCCGAGCATAATCTTGTGGCACACGGTCTCCCTTAAAATACAGGCTCCCTAAGAGGTACTGTGAGTGGGCATCGCCTTGCAGGGCATCTTCTTGCAGCTGGTCGACATATTCACTCATCACATCCTCTGGTAGCCTGAAAGGGACATAAAATGTGTACCACACTCTAACTGGGTCGCCGTTGGCATCCAGTCCAGGTGAGAACTTAGGTAAAGTTTTGCACACTCTCACGGCCTCTCGGTCAAGGTCGGGGTCGTCGGCACTTCTTGCAATTTTCACTTCGCCCACGCTGCCATCTTTTTCCACAATCAACTGGATAACAACCTTGCCTTCCGTGTGGTTGTTTAGAGCCGACTGAGGATACTGAATGTTCTCGGTAAGAAACCTTTTGAGCGCACCTGGTTCTCCAGGGAACTTAGGCATTGTTGCCGCCGAGTGGAAGACCTCGTCGGTATAACTGTTTCGAGGGTATTCTTCTATGCCTCGTGCCTGGACATTGATAGCGCAGAGCAAAGTCAACAGGACCAAAATAAATGAAAAAGATTTAATGACCTTATTCATAATGAAAAAAGTTTATTGATTTATGTTTAAATGCGTTTATGATAAAATTTTCAGCACCTTTTTTATTTATATATAATCATTTTTTGTTTGAAGTAATCACTAAACTTAAGTAGTGTTATTGGAAAAAATTAGAGCGTTGAGATAGAATGAAAAAGTTCTAAGCGCAAAGATAGTGAATTCCTTTAAAACTTGAAAGACCTGCGCAGAGTTTTAGAAAAAAGCACAAAAGATTTCATAAGGACATAGGCTTCGCTTAAAATAAAACACACGAATTAGACAATTTCAATAGCCCCTGTTTAATCTGTTTAATTTGTGGTTTTATTAGAAAAAGGACATAATTCTTGTTTCTTCTGCCTGGCTTATGTTCAAAAAATACAGACCTTCGCCTCAGCAAAATGTTAAAAATTACACATTATTATAGTAAATGTGATTTTTTTGTCTAATTTTGCACCCGATTTTTAAACAAACAAGCGTTGCTGCGACATAAAATTGTCGCGCAATGTATTGATAATTAAGCAAAAAGCAGAAAAGATAAAGAAAATGGCAGAAAATTTGGTAATCGTAGAGTCTCCCGCCAAGGCGAAGACTATCCAGAAGTTTTTGGGAAAAGACTACAAAGTGATGTCGAGTTATGGACACATTCGTGATCTTGAGAAAAAAGACTTCAGCATTGATGTGAACAACGACTTTGCACCAGTGTATGTGATTCCCGAAGACAAGGAAGCCCTTGTGAAAGACCTACTTAAGGAATCCAAGAACGCCACAACGGTGTGGCTCGCCAGCGATGAGGACCGTGAAGGAGAGGCCATAGCATGGCACTTGAGCAAAGTCCTCAAGCTCAAGAAAGACAACACCAAGCGCATAGTATTCCACGAGATTACCAAGCCTGCCATCCTTGCAGCCATTGAGAACCCTCGCGACATCGACGAGAACCTTGTCGACGCTCAACAGGCGCGTCGTGTGCTCGACCGCATCGTGGGCTTCGAGCTTTCGCCAGTGCTGTGGAAGAAGATAAAGCCATCGCTCAGTGCCGGTCGCGTGCAGAGCGTAGCCGTGCGCCTTCTTGCCGAGCGTGAGAAGGAGATTCGCAACTTCAAGAGCGAGCAGTATTACCGTGTGGGTAGCGACATGCTCACCGCCCTCCAGAGCGTGGTGCCCTGTGAGCTCAACAAGCGTTTCCCCTCGCGAGAGCAGGCCGTGGAGCTGTTAGAACATTGCAAGGATGCCACTTTCACTGTCGCCGATGTACAGGTGAAGCCAGTGAAGAAAAGCCCGGCACCCCCTTTCACCACTTCGACGTTGCAACAAGAAGCTTCGCGCAAGCTCGGCTTCTCGGTGGCACAGACCATGCGCGTGGCACAGTCGCTCTATGAGAGCGGACACATCACTTACATGCGTACCGACTCGGTGAACTTGAGCAGTCTCGCTTTGGGCACTATCAGCCACGAGATTAAAGAGCACCTGGGCGAGAAATATCTCAAGGTGCGCAAGTATCAAACCGCATCGAAGGGTGCTCAAGAGGCACATGAGGCCATCAGGCCAACTTTCATCAGCAACCACGACATCAGTGGCACTTCGCAAGAGAAAAAGCTCTACAATCTCATCTGGAAGCGAACCATAGCATCGCAGATGGCCGATGCCCAGCTTGAGAAAACTCAGGTGGAAATCAACATCAGCGGACGCGGTGAGCATCTCGTCGCAAATGGTGAGGTTGTGAAGTTTGACGGCTTCCTGAAAGTCTATTTCGAGACTTCAGATGAGGATGAGAGCATCAATGCAGGCGGCGAATTCCACATGCTGCCTCCTCTCAAAGTTGGCGACAATCTCTCTCTCAAAGAAATGGTTGCCACACAACGCTTCACTCAGCAGCCCAACCGCTACAGCGAGGCCATGCTCGTAAAGCGTCTTGAGGAATTGGGCATAGGACGCCCATCGACCTATGCGCCCACCATCTCCACCATCCAGGCACGCGACTATGTTGTCAAGGGCGAGAGCAAGGGCGTGAAACGCAGCTTCGAGCAAATCACCCTCAAGGGCGACAAAATCACCACCAAGAGCAAGAGCGAACTCGTGGGCAACGAGAAAGGCAAGCTCATTCCCACCGATGTGGGTATGGTGGTCAACGAGTTCCTTACCGAGTATTTTCCTCAGATTCTCGACTACAACTTCACTGCCAAGGTGGAGAACGAATTTGACGACATCGCCGCTGGCAAGCGCAAGTGGAACGATGAGATAAAAGAGTTCTACAAGGACTTCCACAAAAACATCGAGGAAGTGTCGTCACTACGTCTTGAGCACAAAGTGGGTGAGCGCGTTCTTGGCAACGATCCCGCAACAGGTAAGCCCGTGTCGGTGAAGATTGGTAGGTATGGACCACTGGTGCAGCTCGGTAGTACCGACGATGCCGACAAACCACGATTTGCATCACTGCAGAAGGATCAGAGCGTGGCTACAATAACTCTCGAGGAAGCCTTGAAACTCTTTGAGATGCCACGCACCCTTGGCGAGTGGGAAGGCTCGGAAGTGATGATTGGAATAGGACGTTTTGGCCCCTATGTGAAACACAACGGCAAGTATGTGTCTATTCCCAATGAGATGTCTCCTTACAGCATCACTCTCGAAGAGGCAATAACGCTCATCAAGGAGAAACAGGCCAACGAGGCAAAGAAAGTTCTCTTGACCTTCGACGAAGAGCCTGAGCTACAGGTGCTCAACGGACGATTTGGCGCCTACATCAGCTACAAGAAGCAGAACTACAAGATTCCAAAGAAGATGAACGCCGAGAGTCTTACTCTCGAGGATTGCCGTGCTATTGTTGCCGATGAGGCCAATGCAAGCAAAGGAGGCGCCCGCAGGCGTGCTGCAGGGCGCAAGGCTACGGCCAAGAAATAAGTAGGCTTCTGCAGTTTTATCCGTTCCGCTAAAGGTGCTCATGATTGTGTTAGAACAATCGTGAGCTTCTTTTTTTGTGTTTTTTAGTCTCTTAACGAAGGCAGATAAAGCCCCCTCTGCAGGAGAGCATAGTAGCAGAGGCTGTGTCAAAATAAAGTAGTCACGCTATGCGTGAGAAATTATTCAAATTTCTCCAAATCCAACAAATATTTAATTTACTTGAAACCAACAAATTAAATAATGTTTGATCTGTGATGATTTGTTGGATTTGAATTGTGCATGTCACCCCCACCCACCGCACTTCGTGCGACTAAGGCTTCGCGCAGAACCTTAAGCTCCCCTAAGAGAGTAGATCTCTCGTCTGAAACCGTAGGCTCACCCCAAAAAATGTAGTTTGCGACGAAAAATTATTTACAAGAATAAACATTTTTGCAAATAATGTTAATGTGCTGAATGTCAACAAAATAAAGTTTTCAACAAGTGGTTGTTAATAACTTTTTTGTGAATAAATGAAAATTTTTCTGTTTGTGTTTGTAAATTTCGGTTTTTATTTTGTAATTTTACACCCCAAAACAAAAGTTCCCGAAAAGACAATTTTTTTAAAAACAAAATAAAAAGAGAAATGGAGTCCCGCACCTATCACATACCTGCACTGCTCGAAGAGAGCCTTAATGGGTTGAATATCAATCCAAATGGTGTGTATGTCGACGTCACCTTCGGTGGCGGCGGGCACAGTCGTGCAATCATGGAGAGGCTCAGTGACAAAGGACGGCTTTTGGGGTTTGATCAAGACCAGGATGCATGGGCCAACAGGTTGAATGACAGTCGATTTACATTTGTACATGCCAATTTCTCTTTTTTAAGGAATTTCCTCAAATACTATGATATTGAGGAAGTTGACGGAATCATTGCCGACCTTGGAGTGTCGTTCCACCACTTCGATGACGAGAGCCGTGGCTTTTCGTTCCGTTATGACAGCGCGCTCGACATGCGCATGAACAGGAGCTCAAAGCTTGATGCCCGCACGGTGCTGGCGACCTATAGCGAGGAAGAACTTGCCAATGTGCTCTATCTCTATGGCGAGCTCAAGCAGTCGCGGCGCATGGCAAGAGCAATCGTGTCGCGACGTGGCGGCAGCGAGATTGCCACTACCGGTGACCTGGTTGAAACGGTGAAGCCCTACATTCGCAAGGCACATGAGAAGAAAGAGCTGGCACAGGTGTTCCAGGCACTACGCATTGAGGTGAACCATGAGATTGATGCCCTCAAGCGCATGTTGGAGCAGTCGTTGCAGGTTCTGAAACCTGGAGGCAGACTCGTGGTCATCACCTATCACTCTCTTGAAGACCGCCTTGTGAAAAACTTCATGCGAAGCGGAAATGTTCAGGGCAAGATTGAGAAGGACTTCTACGGACGTGTCGACACGCCTTGGAAAATTGTCAACAACAAGGTCATTGTGGCAAGCGATGACGAGCAAGCGACAAATCCTCGTTCGCGTAGTGCGAAATTGCGCATCGCCGAGCGACTTCACAATAATGAAACAGAAAAATAATCACCTCTTTACACACTCACATGGCAGCAAAAAAACAAAATAAGAAAAAAGATAAAAAAGAATCGGCAGGGCAGGGGTTTACCCTTAACCCGCTGGTGCTTGTGCAACGTGCCCTGCAGGGCCGAATGTTTCTCACGCTCAGTTTCTTCAAACGTTACTGGGTGTATGTAGTGGCAATTACTGTGATGATGCTCATGTACATCAGCAACAAATATCAGTATCAGAGCGACAAAGCTAAATTGGGGACCCTCAAAGTCATGCTTAATAATGCCAATACCGACTTTGTCGCAGCAAGCTCCAACTACAATTCGCGCATCTTAGAGAGCCAGATGAAAAGTTATATCGACTCGATGGGAATAGACTTGAACATATCAAAACAACCACCCTATAAATTGACATCCGACGAGAAATGAAAAATTCTAACAAACAACATATACTGTTTCGATATCTGTTTGTCATTGTAATTATACTGGTTTTTGCCTCGATGATTATTTACAATCTGGCAAAAACTTCGGTAGTGCATGCAAGCGAGTGGAATAACAAGGCCGACAGCCTTCTCACACGCGAGAGTGTTCTTCACCCCACCAGGGGAAGATTGCTCTCCGACAACGGTAGTGTTCTTGCCGCCAACCTCAATTACTACACAGCACGCATCGACTGGCGTGTCGAGGGGTTTAAGAAGATCGAGTTCAAGAATAACCTCGATGCCTTGTGCGACAGCCTCGAGGCTTTCATGCCGGGCAAGAAGACTGCCGAGCAGTGGAAGAAAGACTTGAGTGCCCAATGCGAGGCACGCAAGAGCTCAGCATATCCCTTGTTTACGGGATTGACACATTCACAGTTTGTACGCCTTAAATCTTTTCCGTTTCTCAACTTGCCAAAGACCGAGAACGGCTTTTATTCCGAACCTACAGTAAAACGAGTAAAACCATTTGGTTCGATGGCCGCTCGAAGCATTGGCAGTGTTGGTGATGACAGTATCACGAAAACACAGCATGGCAAATCGGGGCTGGAGATGGCCCTTGATTCTCTGCTCTATGGTGTGCCAGGCGTCAAGCGACGCATCCAGCTCACTAACAAAATTGTGGACTGGGAGAGCACACCGGCAGTGCCAGGCTATGACATCACCACCACCATCAACGTGCAGATGCAGGACATCGTGGAGAATGAGCTCTACAAGATGCTTCATGAGACCGACGCTGTGTGGGGCACTTGCGTGTTGATGGAAGTGCAGACGGGAGAGATAAAAGCGATTTCCAACCTGGAGTGGAGCGATAAACTCCAAGATTACTACGAGGGCCGCAACAATGCAGTGTTAGGATTTGAGCCTGGCTCGGTAATGAAACCCATCTCGATGATGGTTGCTCTGGAAGATGGCATCGTTGACGATATCAATGCTACCATACCCACAGGATCGATTATGTACTATTGTGGTAGTGAGATTACCGACCCTCATGGTGGAGCGGCTCTGTCGCCACGACAGATTATCGAGATGTCGAGTAACATTGGAATGTCGAAAATTGTAACCAAGAAATATGGCAGCAATCCCGGTGGATTCCGTGAGCGATTGGAACAGATGGGATTCTTTGAACCGTTCAACTCAGGTATTGGCGGTGAGCAAGAACCATATATCGCAAAGCTTGGACGCACCAACGCCGACCGTGTGGCTCTCACACGCATGGCCTACGGCTATGCCACACTCATACCACCACTGCGCACTCTGGCTATTTATAATGCTATTGCCAACGATGGAAAGTTTGTGCGCCCGCACTTGGTGAAAAAGCTCACCCGCCCAGGTAGCGATGTGGACTCGATAGTTCCCATTACCTACATACGCGACCAAGTGTGCAGCCCCGAGAACGCCGAGAAGCTTCGCATCATGTTGCATGATGTGGTGTGGGGAGCCCATGGTACAGCCCGCCGTTGGGTGCAAGACGAGAACGTGGAAATTGCAGGCAAGACGGGTACTGCCTACATCGTGAAGGACGACGGCACCTACGGCGAGGAGAAACGACTGGCGTTCTGCGGCTTCTTCCCTTACAAGAACCCAAAATACAGTTGTGTGGTGCTGATGCTACGTGCCAATCGAGGTGCGGCAGCCAGCAGCGGCATGGTGCTTCGCAATATTGCAGCAAAGATGTATGCACGCGGTCTGCTTGGTGCCAACAGCAACCTTGACAACTCGTCAACTCCCAAGCGTGACGCAACGAGCAGAACACCCTATGAGAAATCGCCTATTCTCTATTCTTGCTTGCCTAAGAACATTGTGAATGGGATTAGGAATTTCATCGGCGCAAAGCAGGTGAAAGTCATCAGTGCTCCTGCCAAGATTGCTAATGGAGTTCCTGATGTCACAGGAATGTCGATACGCGAAGCTGTGAGTTGTCTTGAGAAGGTGGGACTGAACGTTCGTTTCAACGGATGGGGCAGGGTGGTAAAGCAGAGTGTTCCTGCTGGTTCAGCCTTCAACCGAGGTGCTTCGATAACGCTAACATTGTCAAGTTAAACCCTAATAAAACAACATAAACGAAGAAAATGAAAAGTCTGAAACAGTTGATAGATTCAGTAGAAGTGTTGCGCACAGTGGGCGACACTGCTGTAGAAATAGAAGATGTGACATGTGACTCTCGAACAGTGACACCTGGATGCTTGTTTGTGGCTGTGAGAGGCGTTAGTGTCGACGCTCATCAGTTCTTGGACGATGTTGCACGCGCAGGTGCCACGGCAGTGGTGTGTGAGCAGGAGCCTGAAGTGATGGCCGATGGTGTGACTTATATTGTTGTGCCTAATAGTACTGTTGCTCTTGCACATGTGGCAAGCGCATGGTATGACAACCCTTCAACCAAGCTCAAGCTGGTGGGCGTTACAGGAACCAACGGGAAAACCACGACCGCGACATTGCTCTATGAGCTTGCACAACTAATGGGACATAAGGCAGGATTGCTTTCCACCGTTCGCAACATCATCGACAAGAGGGTGGAACCTGCCAAGCAGACGACCCCCGACCACCTCACTCTCAACCGGCTCCTTCACGAGATGGTTGAGGCCGGATGTGAATATGCATTCATGGAGGTTAGCTCTCATGCTTGTGTTCAACACCGGGTTGATGCATTGAGATTCGCTGGAGGAATATTTACCAATCTCACCCGCGATCATCTTGATTATCATGGCACTGTCGACAATTATATCAATGCCAAGAAGATGTTTTTCGACTCTCTCGACAGCGATGCGTTTGCCATCGTGAATATCGATGACAAGGTGGGTAAAGTGATGGTGCAGAATACAAGGGCTAAAGTATACAGCTACTCGCTGCGCACTCTTGCCGATTTCAAGTGCCGTGTGATTGAAGACCGTCTCGACGGCACAACAATGACCATCAATGGCACCGAGGTAAACGTGCTGTTTACTGGACGTTTCAACGCCTACAACCTCACCTCGGTCTATGCTGCGGCCCTCAAGCTTGGCTGGGACAAAGATCAGGTGATGGTAAAGATGAGCCAGCTTGTCCCTGTGGCTGGACGCTTCCAGACGATGCGCTCGCCTCGTGGATATACCGCTATTGTGGACTATGCCCACACCCCCGATGCTCTCGTCAACGTGCTTGATGCCGTCAATGAGGTGATGAGCGGCAAGGGTACTCTCATTACCGTGTGTGGCTGTGGCGGTAACCGCGACAGCGGCAAGCGTCCCATCATGGCGCGTGAGGCTGCCTTGCGCAGTGGGAGGCTCATTCTCACCAGCGACAATCCTCGATTTGAGGACCCCGATGCCATCCTGCGTGATATGGAGGCAGGTCTCCCCGACGACCGACGTGCCACCACTCTGACCATCACCGACCGTCGTCAGGCTATCAAGACTGCCTGTCAGCTTGCTCAGACTGGCGATGTGGTTGTTGTTGCAGGAAAGGGTCATGAGGACTATCAGGAGATTCAAGGTGTGAAACATCATTTTGATGACAGTGAAGTGATTGCCGAGATTTTTGACACCGAGAAATAACCTGAAGGCTATCACATTATTTAAGTACAATACTAAAATAGATATATCATGCTATACTATTTGTTTCGTTTTTTAGAACAGTATAATATCCCTGGCTCCCACATGTGGCAGTACATTTCTTTCCGTGCGCTGTTCACATTGATACTGTCGCTGGTGCTCTCGGCATGGCTTGGCGAGAAGTTCATCAAGTACATGCGCAAGCGCAAGATAGGGGAGACCCAGCGTGATGCCAGTATCGACCCATTCGGAGAGAAAAAGGTGGGCACACCGTCGATGGGAGGTATTGTGATTATCACTGCCATATTGCTGCCTGTGCTCTTGTTGGGCCGCATTCGCAACATCTACTTGATACTGATGGTAATCACTACAGTGTGGCTCGGATTCCTGGGATTCTGCGATGATTATATCAAAATTTTCCGCAAGCACAAGGAAGGCCTGAAAGGAAAGTACAAGATTGTGGGTCAGGTGAGCATAGGACTCATTGTGGGACTTGTGCTCTGGCTCAGCCCTGATGCTGTAATGCATGAGAACATCGAGACCGGAAGAAGCGAAATAACACAAGAGGCCATTGTGGTGCATAAGGATAAGCCCGAGAAGTCGTTAAAAACCACTATCCCCTTTGTCAAGAATCATAACCTTGACTATGGAGCTTTGACAAGCTGGATGGGAGAATTTGGCGGCCCGGCAGGATGGGCGCTCTTCGTGCTCATGACAATTCTCGTGGTCACCGCAGTGAGCAATGGTGCCAATCTCAATGACGGTATGGACGGCATGTGCGCCGGAAACTCGGCTATCATGGGAGTGGCGTTGGGCATACTCGCCTATGTGAGTTCACACACCGAGTATGCATCTTACCTGAACATCATGTATATCCCCGACAGCCAGGAGCTGGTTGTGTTCATGTGCGCATTTGTAGGGGCTCTGATAGGATTCTTGTGGTATAATGTGTTCCCGGCGCAGATGTTTATGGGCGACACAGGTTCGTTGACCATTGGCGGTATCATTGGCGTGTGTGCCGTAATCATCCACAAGGAGCTGTTAGTACCCATTTTGTGTGGTGTGTTCCTGATGGAGAGCTTGAGTGTGATAATACAGACTCAGGTGTACAAATACTATAAGCACAAAGGCCAGAAGGTGAGAGTGTTCCGCTCAACACCTATTCATGACAATTTCCGTAAGCTCGACAAGGACTTGGCCCCCGACAGCCGTTACGTGCTTCGCAACTGGCCAAGCACCATGACACATGAGTCGAAGATTACAATTCGCTTCTGGATTGTGACAATAATTCTTGCGGCATTCACAATAATCACTTTGAAAATAAGATAAAACGAGAATATAATAGAGTCATCATAGTAAAACGAGAAAAAAACAATTAAGAGAGATGAAACGTTTAGTAGTAATTGGCGGAGGAGAGAGCGGAGTTGGCGCAGCAGTGCTGGGCAAAGTGAAAGGTATGGAAGTGTGGCTGAGCGACATGGGCAATATAGAGCCGCGTTACAAGGAAATCCTCGATAAGTGGGATATTGCCTGGGAAGAAGGTCACCACAGCGAGGAGAAGGTTCTTAATGCCGATGAGATAGTGAAAAGCCCCGGTGTGCCTTTGACAGCTCCTCTCATTTCTAAAGCCATGGCAAAGGGCATTCCTGTTATCTCTGAGATAGAGCTTGCAGGCCGATATACCGATGCCAAAATGGTTTGTATTACTGGCAGTAACGGCAAGACCACCACTACATTGCTCACCTACCACATCTTCAAGGAGGCGGGCTTGAATGTTGGTCTTGCCGGTAATGTCGGCAAGAGCTTGGCGATGCAGGTTGCTACCGAGCATCACGATGTCTACGTTATTGAGTTGAGCAGTTTCCAACTCGACAATATGTATGACTTCAAAGCCAATATCGCTGTGATGCTCAACATCACCCCCGACCACCTTGACCGCTACGACCATAAGATGGAGAACTATGTCGCCGCCAAGTTCCGCATCATGCAGAATCAGTCGAGCGAGGACGCCTTTATCTACTGGGAGGACGACCCCGTGATCTCGGCTCAGCTCAAGAGCATGAAAAGCGAGGCGCGCATGTATCCCTTCAGTGCTCGTGACGACAAGTCGTGCACTGCCTATCTGAGCGATGGCATGATGCACATCAACGTCGATGGCGACGAGTGGGAAATGGCGTGCTCTGAGTTGTCGCTCAAGGGCTTGCACAACGTCTATAACTCAATGGCTGCTACTATCAGTGCTTCGTTGATGGACATCAAGAAGGAGAACATCCGCAAGGCGTTGAGCAATTTTGAGGCCGTAGAGCACAGGCTTGAGTATGTGCGCACTGTCAATGGTGTGAGATATATCAATGATTCAAAGGCGACCAATGTGAACAGCACCTGGTATGCTCTTGAGAGTATGACCGACCCTGTGGTGCTTATTCTTGGCGGCAAAGACAAGGGCAATGATTATAGCGAGATTGAGCAGTTTGTGAAAGAAAAAGTGGTGGCTATTGTGTGCCTGGGGGTTGACAACAGCAAGCTGCATGCGTTCTTTGATGGCAAGGTTGCAATTGTTGAGGATGCCCGCAGCATGCAAGAGTGTGTTGACAAGTGCCGTGCCATAGCTCGCGATGGCAACACCGTGCTATTGTCGCCATGCTGCGCAAGCTTTGACTTGTTCAAGAGCTATGAGGACCGTGGAGAGCAGTTCAAGCAGTGTGTAAACAGCTTGTGATTACCTACATCTAAAGAAAATTTTTTTATAGCGAAGTGATAAAAAACGATGGGAGAGAAAGTATCAAGATATAAAGAAATCTCCAGGCGTTATGGAGATCCCTGGATTTGGGGCATTTATCTCACGCTTGTGGTGCTCTCGATAGTGGAGTCTTACTCGGCTTCAAGTCGAGATGTGGCACTCAACGGTGTCTATAGCCCTATCATCAAGCAAGTCATATATTTGGGTATTGGCGCTGGCTTTGTAGTGGGATTGAGCCGCGTGAACTACAACAACAAGTTGCTGCTTTTAGTGCTCATTCCGTTGTTGTGGGTTATCACTTTTGTGAGTTTGGTTTATGTGTTTGTCTTCGGTGAGGTGGTAAATGGCGCTCAGCGAGCATTTACGATTCCGGTGATAGGTCTATCGGTTCAACCCTCGGAGCTCGCCAAGCTCTCGGCAGTAACGGCTCTTGCCTATATCATGGCCAAGAACCAGCAAGACCGAGACGTGTCAAATAAAGGAATAGCGATTTCGTCGCTTGTTGTGGCAGTCTTTGGCGCTCTGATGATTAATAGCGGATTGACCAACACCTTGTTGCTGATGAGCATCAGCGGCTCGATGTTTATTGTTGGAGGTGCCAAGTGGAAGAAGATTCTTGCTGTGATATTGATATATGCAGTGGTGGGAGGCGTGTTCTGGTTGTGGAAGGAAGCGAGCGACCAGCGCAAGGCCAATCGCGACAAGTTCCTGACCAGCCAGGTTGAAAACGTCGACAAAACCAAGGTCGTGGATCGTACCGACATGCGCAAGGGCCGCGTCTACAACTGGCTGCACCGCAATTCGTTGATCAACGACTCTATCAATAGCGATAACTCTCAGGAGATGTTCTCTATCATGGCGCAGGCTCATGGAGGACTCACTGGCGTGGGTATAGGTAACTCACGAGAGTGCAGTCGTTTGCCTTTGGCCTTCAGCGACTACATCTTTTCGATAATCGTTGAGGAGATAGGATTGATAGGAGGAGTGTTTGTGCTCATCCTCTACCTGTGGCTGTTGTCGCGAGCTGCGATGATAGCCCGCCGTTGTCACAGGGTGTTGCCTGCGCTGCTCATCATTGGCATGGCGTCAATGATAACGTTCCAGGCTTTGTTCCACATGGCCATCAACACTGGTGTGTTCCCTGTCTCGGGTCAACCCCTGCCGTTGATTTCAAAGGGTGGAACATCGATATTAGTAACGAGTGTTGGCATTGGTGTGATGCTCAGTGTGAGCCGCACCATCAGCAACATTACAAACAATAAGAACAAGGATGAAGGCATTAAACTCCCCAGTGGACTTGATGCTGCCAATCCTACAGAAATACCGGTAAAAAATGAGTGGAAATAGCAATCAGTTAAAGGTGTTGATAAGCGGAGGTGGTACCGGAGGTCACATCTTCCCAGCCTTGTCAATAGCCAATGAAATCAAGCGTCGCATGCCACAGGCCAAGATTTTGTTTGTGGGTGCCGAGGGGCGCATGGAGATGGAGAGAGTGCCAGCGGCAGGCTATGAAATAAAGGGCTTGCCAGTGAAGGGTTTTGATCGCAAGAATCTGTTAAAGAATATCAAGATTCTCTACTTGCTGCGCAAGAGCATGAGCATGGCCAAGGCCATTCTCAAGGAGTTTGAGCCCAATGTGGCAGTGGGTGTGGGTGGTTATGCCAGCGGACCCATGTTGAAAGAGTGCCAGAAGATGGGTATTCCCACCTTGCTTCAGGAGCAGAACTCCTATGCAGGCGTTACTAACAAGTTGCTCGCCAAGAAGGCTCAATGCATTTGTGTGGCCTATGAAGGCATGGAACGTTTCTTCCCTGCCGAGAAGATAGTGCTCACAGGAAATCCCGTAAGGCGCAACTTGCTCGATTGCGATATAACACCCCAGGAAGCAAGGGCTTCGTTCGGCTTAGATCCCGAGAAACCTACCGTGCTCATAGTGGGTGGCAGCCTTGGTGCCCGAACAATCAACAACAGCATCATTGGTGGGTTGGAGAAAATCTCGCAACACCAGGACGAGATGCAGCTCATCTGGCAGTCGGGAAAGATTTATGACGACATGTGTCGTGAGGCTCTTGAGTCGTCCCAGGCCTCCAATGTGAAACAGATGGCCTTCATCTCTAATATGGACCGCGCCTATCGTGCTGCCAATCTGGTAATCTCACGCGCTGGAGCAAGTTCCATAAGCGAGTTGCAGCTTTTGGGAAAAGCTGCGATTCTGGTGCCTTCGCCAAATGTCGCCGAGGACCATCAGACCAAGAACGCCATGGCGCTTGTCGATCGCAATGCCGCTCTGATGATTCCCGATGCCGATGCCGGCGCCAAGCTTGTTGACGTTATGCTCGACACCATCGGTCAGCAAGATGTGCTCTCCAAGCTCAGCGAGAATGTCCTCAAGATGGCACTGCGCGACTCGGCCGAGGTCATAGTTGACAAAGTGCTTCAAATAGCGAGATAAGTACTAAATGGTTGAGAGAAAGAGACGACAGCCTCTTTTTCTTTCATTAAAAAGATAATATTATGAAAGATTACAAATCGATATATTTTGTTGGAGCGGGAGGCATAGGAATGGCTGCCTTAGAGCGTTATTTCCTGTCTCTTGGCAAGAAGGTTGCTGGATATGACCGCACACCGAGCGAACTTACCGATGCTCTGCAGCAGGAGGGTGTGGAAATCATATTTGACGAGAACCCCGACCTCATACCGTCCTATTGCCGCGACAAGGAAACCACACTGGTTGTCTACACTCCTGCTGTGCCAAGCGACCACAAGGGGTTGTGCTATTTCAGAGACAATGGCTTTGAGGTGGTGAAACGTGCGAGGGTGTTGGGACTGGTGACCGAGGGAAGCAAGGCTCTGTGCTTCGCCGGCACTCATGGCAAGACCACCACTTCGAGCATGGCGGCTCACATCCTTGAGGTGAGCGGAACCGGTAGCAATGCTTTCTTGGGGGGCGTGTTGCGCAATTACAACAGCAATTTCCTGCTCTCGACATCAAGTCCGTTCTCGGTAATCGAGGCCGATGAGTTTGACAGGTCGTTCCATCAACTCACCCCTTATATCGCTGTCATAACCTCTACCGACCCCGACCATCTTGACATCTACGGCAACTACGAGAATTATCTCGAGAGTTTTGCACATTTCACCGAGCTGATAAGACCCGACGGTGCTCTTGTCGTGCACACAGGGCTTGACCTGAAGCCTCGAGTTAAGGATGGAGTGAAAGTTTATTCCTACTCGCTGGATGACGGTGATTTCCATGCTGCCAATGTGCGCAAGTGTAATGGCGATATCACATTCGACTTCGTCACCCCGTGGGAGACGATTCAGGATATCAAGTTGGGTGTGCCTGTCGACATCAACATAGAGAATGCTATTGCTGCCATGGCGGCATGCCGCTTGATCGACGTCGATAGCGACTCGATGAGAAAGGCCATCGGCTCTTTCTTGGGACCGAAGCGCCGCTTTGAGTTCTGGCTCAAAGAACCTGGCGATCATGGCAAGGTTGTGATCGACGATTATGCACATCACCCAAGCGAACTTGAGGCAAGCATCAAGAGTGTGAGAGAATTGTATCGTGGACGCAAGCTCACAGTAATCTTCCAGCCACATCTTTACACGCGCACTCGTGATTTCGCTCCCGAGTTTGCTCAGGCACTCTCACATGCCGACGAGGTGATATTGCTCCCCATTTACCCTGCGCGTGAGCTCCCAATACCCGGAGTGACCAGCGAAATTGTATTAAAAGATGTAAAAAGTGAAAAAAAATCTATTTATACCAAAGAAAATTTGATTAAATCAATTCCTTTGCTTAACTTTGATATTTTATTGGTGTTAGGTGCGGGAGATATAGTCAATTTACTCCCTCAGATATGTGACCAGGTTAAGAAACAGAATAGTTGAAAATACTTAGATACATATTGCTCATTGTGCTCACCGCGCTCATGGTGGCGGGAATAGTGTGGGCCAGAGACAAAAGCCGTGACGAGGTGTGTAAAGAGGTCGTTGTCGAAGTTCTCAATGACGATAAAGACAGTACACATTTTGTCACTCCTGCCGGTGTGCTCTTTGAATTGGAAAGGAAGCACATCATCGTAAAAGGCAAGCCTGTGTGGCAAATCAATGTAGAGAAGATTGAAGAGATGCTCTCTCAGTCGCAATACATCGAGTCGGTGGAGTGCATGTTTGAGAATGGAGGACGTCTCAAAATCAGGGTGGAGCAAATCGTGCCCGTGATGCGTGTGTTTGATGGCGACCATTCCTACTATGTCAACAAGAACGGCAAGAGCATGACTGCGGTGTCGGCTTTCTATGCCGACGTTCCCATTGTGGAAGGTCATTTTACCAAGGCGTTCGGCCCCATGCGTTTGCTTCCCATGATAAACTATGTGGAGAACGACCCTGAGCTCAAGTCGCTCGTGACAATGTACTGCGTTCGCGACAGCAACAATATCTACATCGTTCCATCTATCCATGGCCATGTGGTTAATATGGGTCGATGCGACCACTTTGAGAGCAAGTTCCGCAAGCTCAAGCTTTTCTACAATAAGGTGATGCCTGTCAAGGGATGGATGTATTATGACACCATCTCGGTGAAGTGGGACTATCAGGTGGTTGCAACCAGGCGCGACAAGGTGGTTGAGCGAGTTCAGGAGTATGACCCCGAAGAAGATGAGCAAGCCGACGATCCCGGAACAATGCGCATCAGCGACAACAGCCTTGCGCCAGTGAACAAGATGACGCGCGACAGGCACTCGGCTCCCAAGCCGGCTTCAAGTCCCGAGCAGCCCAAGTCGTCACCTGCCGCAGCGCCGGCGCAGTCAAAGCCACCAGAGAGAAAGCCTGGCGCAGCCCCAGCTCCGGCAAAGCCCGCACAGTCAAAGCCGGCGGCAGCAAAACCAAAGAGATAAGATTAAAGAAACAATAAATTCTATTACAACACATTTTTATGGTCAAGACACAATATATTGCAGCGTTAGAGATTGGCAGTTCCAAGATAGTGGGTGCTATCGCCGAGAAATCACCCTCGGGATATCTGGAAGTCAGAAATCTGGAGGTTGAGAGGCTCATCAATAGTGTGCGCCACGGCTGCATCCAGAACGTGGAGAACACAAAGGGTGCCATCAACAGCATTATCAAGAAACTCGAGAATAGAGTAGATGGCACTATCGAAGAAATCTATGTGGGATTCAGCGGACGCTCGTTGCACAGCGAGCCCACCGAGGTCAACCACAATCTCGATGCAACAGTGCCTATTACCGACGAGGTGCTCAGGAATATCATCCGTGAGGCAGGGAAGGATCCCATCAATAACTATGAGACAATAGAAGTGGTGCCTCGCACCTATTATGTCGACAAGAACGAAACCAAAAACCCCAGTGGTCAGTTTGGCTCAAACATCAACATTAAGTTGAATCTTATTGTAGCCAAACCCACATTGAAGCTCAATCTTGAGCGTGTGATGACTGGTGGGACAAGGGTTAAAGACTATCTTGTCACACCACTGGTGGTGGCCGATGAGATTATCGAAGATTCCGAGAAATCGTTAGGATGCATGCTCGTTGACTTGGGAGCCGAGACCACGACAGTGTCAATTTATAAAGACGGCTCTTTGGTTTACCTTACCACTCTCCCCATGGGCGGTCGCAATATAACCCGTGATATCACCACAGGCCTCAACATCCTTGAGGACACAGCCGAGCGTGTGAAGAAGAACATCAACAATCCTCTTGACAAAAATGTGGACCACATCTCTATTGAGGGTGTGAACTCGGCCGATGCTGCCAACTATATCGTGGCGCGCACAGGAGAGATTATTGCCAATATCAATCAGCAGATTCTTCATGCTGGAATCATGCTGGTGGACTTGCACAACATAGTGCTGATAGGTGGTGGCGCTCAGCTTCAAGGTTTTGCGCGCCGTCTTGAGGAGGAGATGAAACTTAGGGTTCGCATTGGATCTTATCCCAAATCACTCAACATTCTTGACCACAATATCAACCGTGCTGAATATGTGCAGATTTTTGCACTGCTTTCAAAGGCATCGCAGATCATTCCTCAAAGGCAGTCGTGTGTGAGAAAGAATACCTATGGAGATGATAATCCAGAAGATTTTGTTCAACCCACCTATGGCGGCGAGAATGATGGCAATATGGGATATGGATATGACAATTTCAGGGACGAAGAACCTGCTCCTCGCCCAAAACGCGTGCAGCCCTCATCCACACACCATGAGGAGCCTCCACGCTCCAAGAAAGATTCTTGGATTGACAGAGCTCGCAAGAAATTGGAGAAAATGATGAATGAGCCTGAGGACGATGAATAGTCACTGCATGGCTTTGAAACGATTAAGTTCTTTTTTGTTACGTGAAATATAAAAAACACAGATATATATATGGGAAAAAACGATAATGATGGCAAAAATGCTGCCATAGGATTTGACAATTCATCGGCTCCAAACGTTGAGCAGCAAAACATCTTCACCGATCTGGAGAAGAATCCTGGATTTATTGAGCAACCAGTTTCCGAAAAAACACCATGCATCATCAAGGTGATAGGAATTGGTGGCGGTGGCAATAATGCTATCAACCACATGTATGAACAAAATGTGGGCGGTGTCTCTTTTGTGGTGATGAACACCGACCGTCAGGCTCTTAACAGTTCACCAGTTCCCAACCGTGTACTCATTGGCCCAAAGACAACCTTTGGACTTGGTGCAGGCAATAAACCAGAGCTTGCAAAGCAGGCTGCCGAGGAAAGCGAGGAAGAGATTGCTGCACTCTTCGATGATGAGACCAAGATGGTTTTCATCACTGCCGGTATGGGTGGTGGAACAGGTACGGGTGCCGCTCCAGTGGTGGCTCGCATAGCACGAGAGAAAGGCGTTCTCACCATTGGTATTGTCACCATACCATTCCTCTTTGAGGGGAAGAAGAAGATCATCAAGGCCCTCAGTGGTGCCGACGAGATGAAGAAGTATGTCGATGCCCTGCTCATCATCAACAATGAGCGATTGAGTGAGATATATCCCGACTTGAACTTCATGAACGCATTTGGCAAGGCCGATGACACCCTGTCGGTGGCAGCTCGAAGCATTAGCGACATCATCAATGTGGATGGTTACATCAACCTCGATTTCAACGATGTCAACACCACACTCAAAGAGGGAGGTGTGGCAATCATCAGTTCGGGATATGGTGAGGGTGAGAACCGTGTCACCAAGGCTATTGAAGATGCACTCAACTCACCGCTGCTCAAGAACCGTGATGTTTATGGCTCACAAAGAATCTTGATGAACATCTATTATTCTCGCAATGCTCACGATGAGTTCAAGATGAGCGAGATTGATGAGATGAAAGATTTCATGGCTCAGTTCAAACACGACCACGACATGATTTGGGGTGTCGCCTATGATGAGACATTGGGCGAGAAAATCAAGATTACTATGCTCGCCTCTGGATTCAATGTCTCGCTCGATGCCGAGACGGCAATGGCCGAAGGCGAGAAGAAGGGCGATGTCAAGTCCACAAGCACCAACTCCCGTCTCGAGGAGGAGTATGGTCCCAAATTCCACGAGCTCGACATCGACCGTGCCAAGGCACAATACATCGTGCTGCGTCCCGAGGACATCGACAATGACGAGATTGTCGACTTGCTTGAGAAGAATCCCACCTTCAAGCGCGACCAGCAGGTGAAGAATGTGTTCAAGGAGTTGCAGAAGGCTCCCGCCAAGCCATCGGCGCCAAAGCCTGTTTCGCCTCTTGCCAAGAAGAAGGGTGGCAGCCGGGCAGCAACCATTTCATTTGATGTTTAAGCAAAGTTATAAATAGACAAGAATAATGTTAACATTACAATTCATTAACGAGAATCCTGAACATGTGATTGAGCGACTGGCTGTCAAGAATTTCGACGCCCGTGAGCCCATCATGCGAGTGGTAGAACTTGACAAGCAGCGCCGAGCTGCACAAAAGGAGCGTGATGACAATGCGTCGCAGCTCAACAAGATGGCGTCGCAAATTGGCGCCCTCATGAAGCAGGGCAAGCGCGACGAGGCCGAGCAGGCCAAGGCCGCCGTGGCTGCACTCAAAGCCACCAACAAGGAAATTGACGACCGCATGACTGCCGCCGCCAACGAAATCACCGAGATCCTGCTCTCAATTCCCAATGTGCCCTACGAGGGCGTGCCTAAAGGCCTTACTGCCGACGACAACGTGGTGGAAAAGACCGGCGGTCCCGAGCCACATCTCGCCGACGACGCTCTGCCACACTGGGAACTCGCCAAGAAATATAACCTCATCGACTTTGACCTGGGCGTGAAAATCACTGGCGCAGGCTTCCCCGTCTATGTGGGCAAGGGAGCCAAGCTGCAGCGCGCTCTCATCCAGTTCTTCCTCGACGAGGCTGGCAAGGCTGGATACCTCGAGATAGAGCCACCGCTGGTGGTTAACGAGGCTTCAGGACTTGGCACCGGTCAATTGCCCGACAAGGAGGGACAGATGTATCACTGCCAGGTCGACAATTTCTATCTCATCCCCACTGCCGAGGTGCCTGTGACCAACATGTACCGCGACGTGATCATCAACCAGGAGGACCTGCCCAAGAAGAACTGCGCCTACAGTGCCTGCTTCCGCCGCGAGGCTGGCTCCTATGGCAAGGACGTGCGTGGCTTGAACCGTCTGCACCAGTTCGACAAGGTTGAAATCGTGCGTATCGAGCGTCCCGAGGATAGCTATGCCGCTCTCGAGGAGATGAAAGACCACGTGCAAGGCCTGCTCGAGAAACTTGAGTTGCCGTGGCACATCCTGCGCCTGTGTGGAGGGGACATGAGCTTCACCAGTGCCATCACCTTCGATTTCGAGGTGTGGAGCGCGGCGCAGAAACGCTGGCTCGAAGTGAGCTCTGTCTCCAATTTCGAGACCTATCAGGCCAACCGCCTCAAGTGCCGCTACCGTGGCGACGACAAGAAGACCCACCTGTGCCACACCCTCAACGGCTCGGCACTGGCACTGCCACGCATCGTGGCCGCACTGCTCGAGAACAACCAGACTCCTGAAGGCATACGCATCCCCAAGGCTCTGCAACCTTACACCGGTTTCGACATCATCGACTAAGAGAGATAAATTTTTAAGTGTAAATGTACACAGGGTTAATCGCAATTCTGTGTACATTTTTTTGGTCGTTGCTTTTGGCAACTCCTCCCAATTGGCTTTAGGAGTTTTTAATGGGCCTTCGCGCGTTTTTTTTAGGTTTTATGGGGGAGGATAACAATGTTTTTTGTAATTTCGCAGTCTGAAAAAGTTGTTATCTCATGCCTGGCCTAAGATTATATAAGAGCGAGAAGCTGTGCAGCAAGATCGAGATAGAGAAGCTGTACGCTCGTGGCACATCGATAATTGCCTATCCTCTTCGCGCGGTGTGGCTTGCGGTGCCATGCGACGGTGGCGGTAACAATCGCCCTGTAGCAGCTCGCTTCTTGATTTCAATCCCCAAGAAGCGCATTCGCCATGCCGTGGACCGGGTGTTGCTGCGCCGCCGCACGCGGGAGGCCTATCGCCTTAACCGCCATCTCCTTGAGGGAGTGCTGCAGGAAGGCAAAACGCTGCTCATTGGCTTCAACTGGCTTGCAAATCATGAGTGTGACTACACCACCATAGAGCGCAGCATGCATGAGCTGCTGTGTAAAATCACGTCGGGCACCACTTAGAGAGCACACCACTCCATGAAATGTAGATTAAGCGACATAGTTAGGCAACTGTTCATCCTTCCCATCAGGTTCTACCAGCGGTGCATCTCACCGCTCCTGCCACCAGCGTGCCGCTACACCCCCACGTGCAGCAACTATGCTGTCGAGGCTATTCAAAGCTATGGCCCCCTCAAGGGCTCCTGGATGGCAATCAAGCGCATCATCAGCTGCAATCCCTGGGGCGGCCACGGCTATGATCCTGTGCCACCAGTAATCACCAATTTCCATAGCCACGACATCAATGCACAGCAGGCACTGATAAGCATCGATGTAGACGACTTCAAGCCACAGCATGGAAAGGTGTACTCGGTGGGTATCCACCCCTGGCACATCTCCGACGACTGGCAAGACAAAGTGAAACACCTTGAGCAGGTGGCGCAGCACTATCAGGTGGTTGCCGTTGGCGAAACTGGCCTTGACTCTCTCAAGGGACCATCGCTCGAATTGCAGGAGCAAGTGATGCAGGCCCACATCAACATTGCCGCTGCGGCAGGCAAACCGCTTATCATCCACTGCGTGCGCACCTCGCAGCAGGTGCTGCGACTGTGGCACGACAATCCCGCGGCTCACAATGTGGCATGGGTGATTCACGGCTTTCGCGGCAACGAGAATGTGGCGCGCGAGTTGTTGAATGCCGGCTTCTACTTGAGTTTTGGAGCTAAATTCAATGAGGTTACAGTGGCAGGCACGCCACTCGACCACCTGCTCGTGGAAACCGACGACGAGCCTGGCGATAGCATCGGCGATGTGCTCAAGGGCATCGCTCAAGCCAAGCAAAGTGGCGTGCGGCAATTGCGCCGCACTGTGCGCCGCACAGCTTTGAGAATATTAAAGTATAAATAATGATTCCATCTTTAAGACCAGCGACGAAAAAAAGGCTTTCCTCCCAAAAAACTATGAATGAAAACAAAATAATAAATAGAAATCCTCTTGTTACGGTGATCGTTCCTGCTTATAACATGGAGAATTATATTGAGGAATGTTTAGACTCTGTTTTGCAATCCACCTACTCTCCTTTAGAGGTCATTGTCGTTGATGATGGGTCCACCGACACCACTTTGCACGTGGCGCAAAAAATAGCCTCGCATCACGAAATAGTGAAAGTCATAGCTCAACCCAACATGGGGGTGAGCCATGCACGCAACAATGCCATCGAAGTTGCTGGTGGAGAGCTGATTCTTCCTGTCGATGCCGATGATAAAATAGCTCCCGACTATATAGGTCTCGCAGTAGAGCAATTCCTTATGGACGACACCGTAAAGGTTGTTACTGCTCATGGCGAGTTCTTCGGCAACAGGACTGGAGTGTGGATTTTACCGACTTTTGACCGACACAGGCTTGCCACTCGCAACCTGATTAGCGTGTGTGCGATGTATCGCAAGAGCGATTGGAAACGTGTGGGAGGGTATTGCACCTATATAAAAGGCCTTGAAGACTGGGATTTTTGGATTTCTATGCTCAAAGATGAAGGAAATGTGGTTTGTCTCAATAAAGTGGGATTCTATTACCGCATTCGTCCCAACTCCAAGCGCATTAATGACCGCAAGCACAAAGCATCGGTTGTAGCAACTCTTAATGAGCGACATCCCGAATATTTCCAACACGAACTCGGAGGCCCTCTTCATCTACATCGCTCTTGTTCGAGAACTCTCAATAAACTGAATTATTGGAGAAACAAACTATTTCGTAAAAGCGTTATATCATAACATCATTTTATGAAAGAAATACACATCATAACACCAGTAAAAGACTCTATCGATACCACAATAGAAACTGTGGAGTCGATAATGTCATCTCAGCTCGGCTGGTCACATACCTATACTATATATAACGACAACTCTACCCCCGAGAACACATCGCGTCTTAAAGAGCTGGCGAGAGTTAAGAAGTTTAATGTCATAAATCTGAGTGATTTGACTTCAACTCCGTCCCCGAACTACAGGATAGTGCTTCAGGATGCTCAAAAAAAGGCATTGGCAGCCAATGCCGGGTTGCTTATTGTTGAAAGCGATGTGATTGTTGCCCCCGACACTATTGAGCGACTCGCCGACGCAAGTCTTGAGCTGCCCAATTGTGGCATTGCTGCCGCTGTTACGGTCGATGATAATGGGGAGATCAACTACCCTTACCTTCATGCTCGGGGTAAAGAGAATAGGGTTATTGATACTCGAAAGCATTGCAGCTTCTGTTGTACGCTCCTCACGCCTGAGCTACTCAAGGCATTTGACTTTGGCAAGCTAAATCCCAAGAAGCATTGGTATGATGTCACGATTTCCCATGTGTCCCTTTCATTGGGATTTAAGAATTATCTTTTCACCAATCTTCCTGTTGTGCATCATCCACATTCCAGCCGTCCTTATAAGCTGCTGAAGTATAAGCATCATTTGAAATATTACTGGCTCAAATACACTCGAGGTTTGGATAAAATTTAATTAAGCAGCATGGAAAAACATGAGAATAAAAAACTTAAAACAGTTCTCATCACCTGTCTCTCAGGAATGGGCGACGTGGCGATGACCATTCCCATCGTGTATCCAGTGTGTGAGGCCAATCCACAGATGAGCTTTGTCTTTGTCACCCAGCAGGAGTATGCTTCGATGTTCGTCAACCGGCCAGCAAACCTCATTGTGCTTGGCATTGACTTCGACAAGTACAAGGGCATCACTGGCCCCATGAAACTTGCCCGCAACCTGCATCATCGTTACAACTTTGATGCTCTTGCCGACCTCAACGGCGTGCTGCGCACCTGGCTCATGTCGATAGCTTTGCGGCAAAAGGATGTGACCATTGCCACCATCGACAAGGGAGGCAAGGAGAAAAAGGCTCTTGTCGGTGGCAAGACACGCACTCAGCTGAAAACAACCCATGAGAGATATAGGGCTGTGTTCAAGAAACTTGGATTAAAATCAGGTAAAGAGTTTGTGTCGATAGAAGACTATGGCGAGCCTCTCGTCAGCCCTATTGTTCCTGTCAAGGATGCCGACGAAAAATGGATTGCCATAGCTCCCTTCTCGACTCACCGTGGCAAGGAATATCCTCTTGAGCAGATGCGGCTGGTCGTTGCCGAGATGTCGCGCTGGGAGAATTGCCATCTGTTCTTGATGGGAGGCGGCAAGAAGGAACGCGACGCTCTCGCCCCTATAATGCGGCGTTACAGCAACGTGCTGTCGTTGCCGCACATCAAGCACTCGCTTGTCGATGAACTTGCACTGATGAGACATTGCGATGTGATGATATCCATGGACAGTGCCAGCATGCACCTCGCTTCGCTCGTTGCCCTTCCTGTGGTGAGCGTGTGGGGTGCGACACATCCCCACTGCGGTTTCTTGGGCTGGCACCAGGCGATGCGCGACACTGTGCAGCTCGAACTCGACTGCCGTCCATGCTCGGTGCTCGGCAACAAGAAGTGCCGCTACGGCGACTATCATTGCATGAGAGATATTAACCCCGAATTAATACTTGATAAAGTGAAAACAGTACTTGAACGATGACAAAGAAGATACTTATTACAGGAGCCGGAGGATTCATTGGCGGTTACCTTGTGGAAGAGGCTCTGAAACGCGGCTACGAGACTTGGGCTGCCGTGCGCAAGACCACAAGCCGCAAGTTCTTGACCGATTCACGCATCAACTTTCTGGAACTCGACTTCTCTAATGAAGATGCTCTGCACAACGCTCTTAAAGAGCATATCGAGCGGCATGGCAAGTGGGACTATGTGGTCCACAACCTGGGATTGACCAAGGCCACCAACTATCTCGACTTTGAGACAGTGAACTATGGCTGCCTCAAGAGCATGGTCGATGAGCTCAAGGAACTTGACGCCGTGCCCGAGGTGTTCCTGATGATGAGCAGCCTGAGCGTGATGGGACCTGGTGATGAGGAGAACTACACACCTTTCAAGAGTACTGATGTGCCAGTGCCTAACACACGTTACGGCACGTCGAAACTCAAGGGAGAGACCTACCTGCAGATGCAGAGCGACTTCCCTTACACCATTTTTCGCTGCACAGGCGTCTACGGTCCTCATGAGCGCGACTATTTCCTGATGATAAAGAGCATAAAGCGTGGATTTGACTTCAGTGTAGGATTCAAGAAACAGATGCTCACGTTCATCTATGTGAAAGACTTGGTGCGCGGAGTGATGGATGCTCTCGAGGCTGGTCCCAAGCGCAAGGCCTACTTTATGAGCGAGGACCGCAGCTACACGCAGCAAGAGTTCCGCAAGATAGTGTGCAACGAGCTTGGAAAGAAAGTTGTTATTCCTGTCACCTGTCCGCTGTGGGTGGTGAAGATAGTGTGCCACGTGGCAGAGTTCATAGGCAAGGTCACTGGAAAGGCAAGCACCCTCAACCCCGACAAGTTCCGCATCCTCAAGCAGCGCAATTGGCTGTGCGACACCACCGATGCCGAGCGCGACTTTGGCTTCAAGGCCCAGTACGACCTCAAGCAAGGCATCCACGAAGCTGTTGAGTGGTATAAGAGTGCCGGCTGGCTTTAATTTGCTTTAATTTAATGCAGAAAATAGAACATATAGCCAATATAGAATAACAAGAAAACAACCAACGAAACATGATAATATTAGGAATTGAATCTTCGTGCGATGACACCAGCGCAGCAATCATTAAGGATTGCGTGCTGTTGAGCAATGTGATAGCGAGCCAGAAGGTGCACGAAGCCTATGGCGGCGTGGTGCCCGAACTTGCCTCGCGGGCTCATCAGCAAAACATTGTGCCTGTGGTGAGCGAGGCAATACGCCAGGCAGGTATCGACAAGAAAGAAATCGACGCCATCGCATTCACGCGAGGGCCAGGCTTGCCAGGTTCGCTACATGTGGGGACTGCATTCAGCAAGGGCCTTGCCCTGGCTCTGAATGTGCCTCTTGTCGACGTTAACCACCTGCACGGCCATGTGCTTGCCCATTTCATCAAGGAAGACGAGAACACCGAGGTTCCGGAATTTCCCTTCTTGTGCCTGCTCATCAGCGGCGGCAACTCACAGATTATCAAGGTGGATTCGCCCAATGACATGGAGATAATGGGTCAAACCATCGACGACGCTGCTGGCGAGGCTTTCGACAAGTGCGCCAAGGTGATGGGGCTGCCTTATCCCGGTGGACCATATATCGATGAGCTTGCCAAGCAAGGTAATGCCAAGCGCTTCAAGTTCTCGAAGCCTCACATCGAGGGCTATAACTACAGCTTCAGCGGTCTGAAGACCTCGTTCCTCTATACCCTGCGTGATGAGCTCAAGGAGAACCCGAATTTTATCGAGGAGAACAAGGCCGACCTCGCGGCATCGCTGCAGAAGACAATCATTGATATCCTGATGGACAAATTTGACAAGGCAATCAAGGCCACCGGCATCAAGACGGTGGCAATAGGTGGCGGTGTGAGTGCCAACAGCGGCGTGCGTGAGGCCGTGCAGCAATACTGCGACCGCCGAGGTATAAAGGCTTTCATCCCCAAGCGCATCTTCACCACCGACAATGCCGCCATGATAGCTGTGGCAGGTTACTATAAGTTCAAAAACGGCGAGACCTGCGACATCACTGCTCCACCATTTGCAAGAGTGGTGATCTGATTAATGCAGAATGCTTATTTAATTCAGAATTCAGAATGCTTATTTAATTCAGAATTCAGAATTCAGAATGCGGAATTGGGAATGCAGAATGCGGAATGCGAAATCTCTCACTCTCACTCTCCCCTCTCAACTCAAAACTCAAAACTCTCAACTTAAAACTCAATACTAGCTTAATAATGCATCCTTTACTCATACTGATATTGACCTTTGTGCTGCTGGAGTTTGCTGTGAGCAGTGTGTTGTCGTGGCTCAACAGCAAGTGGATGACGCATCCTGTGCCTGAGGTTCTCAAAGGTCTCTATGACGAAGAGAAATACCGAAAACAGCAAGAGTATATGCGCACCAACAAGCGGGTTGGGTGGATTGAGCGTCTTGTCACTCTTGCCATTACTCTTGTTGTGCTTATTCCCGGTGTGTTAGGATGGCTCGACAACTTGTGCGCTGAGTGGAGTCACAGCTTGTTGTTGCAGTTGTTGATATTCTTTGGCATCTATGTGGTGGCATCGGCGATAATCAGCCTCCCCTTCAGCTATTATGACACCTTTGTCATCGAGGAGCGCTTTGGCTTCAATAAGACGACAAAAACTACTTTTTGGCTCGATACTCTCAAGAGCTTACTTCTCACCCTGGTGCTTGGGGCGATGCTGTTGAGTGTAATTTACTTACTTTACAGCTATCTGGGTCAATCGTTCTGGATTTGGGCCACGCTGGTGTGTGCCATCTTTATATTGTTTTTCTCACTGTTCTACAGCAATCTTATTGTGCCCTTGTTCAATAAGCAAAAACCGCTTGAGAAAGGCGAGCTGCGAGAAGCAATCGAGAAAGCAGCTGGTGAGATGGGCTTTTCTATCAAGAAAATATATGTAATTGATGGCTCGAAACACAGCACCAAAGCCAATGCATATTTCACGGGTTTTGGCAAAAAGAAACGTGTGGTTCTCTTTGACACACTCATCGAGCAACTCTCGACCGAGGAGATTGTGGCTGTGCTTGCTCATGAGCTTGGTCATAACAAGCACCGCGACACTATCAAGAACACTGTCATGAGCATTGTGATGGTAGCAGTAAACCTGTTTGTGTTCTCGCTGCTGGTTGACAATCCTGAGCTTTCACACGCCCTTGGTGGCAAGCGCGACCACTCGTTTGCCCTGTCGTTGATAGCCTTCTCGCTACTGTTCACGCCCATCGACTTGATACTTGACCCCATCATCAATGGTGTGTCGCGACGGGGAGAATATGGCGCCGACGCATTTGCCGCCAAGCATGGTCATGGCGAGGCTTTGATATCGGGGTTGAAAAAGCTTAGTGCCAACACACTGTCCAATCTTACTCCCCATCCAGCTGTGGTGTGGATGAGTTATAGCCATCCCACGCTTGCGCAACGCATAACAGCTTTACTTAATGTATAATTTAATTTCTTTATTATAAGCTATGCAATATTCAATAATAGTGATAGGCGATGAACTGCTCATAGGGCAGGTTACTGACACCAACTCGGGGTGGATCGCTCGCCACCTCTCGCCATTAGGGTGGGAGGCAAAGAACGTGAAGGTTATCGCCGATGATGAGAACGAGATATTCCGTGCGATAGACGAAGCTTTTGCTCAAACCGATGTTGTGCTGATGACAGGCGGATTGGGACCTACTAAGGATGACATCACTAAGGCGACACTGTGCCGCTACTTTGGCGGAGAAATGGTGCTCGACGAGGAAGTGAAGCGCAATGTGGACGAGATGTTTAGGCGTAGGGGGTTGGACATGAATCGCCTCACCGCCGGTCAGGCAATGGTGCCATCGTCGTGCCGTGTCATTCAGAACGAGGTGGGGACAGCACCCATCATGTGGTTTGAACGCGATGGCAAAGTGCTGGTATCGATGCCGGGAGTGCCAATAGAGACACAAACCATGATGGAGCGTGCTGTCATTGCAGAGCTCGTGGGGCACTTTCACAGTGACCTCGACATTGAGTACCGTACCTTTGTTGTTATCGACTATGCCGAGAGTGCTCTTGCCGAGAAGTTGGAACCCTTTGAGCAACAAATGCCTGATTACATTCATCTTGCCTATCTTCCCAATCAGGGTGTTATTAGACTCAGGCTCACAGGAGCCCATCGCGACAGTGCGGTGATTGCTGGCGACATGAAGCGCTTGACCAAGCAGTTACATGACATTTTGGGCGACAGTATCGTTGCCGATGGCGACAAACCGTTGTCACAGATAGTAGGGGAGAAGCTTCGGGAATTGGGATTGAGCATGTCGACAGCCGAGAGCTGCACAGGCGGCAACGTGGCGCATGTCATCACCGAGATAGCCGGCAGCAGCGACTACTTTATGGGCAGTGTGGTGAGCTACAGCAACGATGTGAAGCAACATGTGCTTGGAGTTGATGGCGACACCTTAGAAACCTTTGGTGCCGTGAGCCAGCCTGTGGTTGAGCAGATGGCGATGGGAGTGTGCCGGGTGTGCAACACTCATTGCTCGGTGTCAACAAGCGGGGTGGCAGGTCCAGGCGGCGGAACACCCGAGAAGCCCGTAGGCACCGTGTGGATAGCTGCCAAGGTGGGGGACATTGTCACCAGCAAGTGTTTCCACTTCAATGGTAGTCGGGCTCAAGTGATAGACCGTGCCACAACCCATGCCTTAATCATGCTACTCAAATTGCTGCGATAGATGGGTTGAGCTATTCAGGAAATTCAATTCTTAACTCAAGTTTCTAAAGTAAGTTCCACCCCCTCTATAAAAAGACAACCAAGGACAATATTTAGGTTTTCTTATTTATTACTGACAATTGCCGCACGTCCTAACACACTTGTAGATTGTTTTTAAAATAACCACATTTCGAGAATTTCACCTATTTTAGAAACTTAAATTATTAATCAATTAATCATAAAGAACTATGAAAAAAATATTGTTGACATTAGCGGTTTTGACCCTTGCATTGGGTTTTGTCTCATGTGGAAAGAACAAGAAATTACAAGAAACCACCGATTTGCTTGCAATAAGCTTTGCCAAGTTGGGTAAATACCCTACTAATGGTTCTGGTTTTGGCCCCGACAGTATGTGCTATGACGGCAAGGACGTTGTGCTGACGTTTGCGGTTGAAAAGGCGGTTGCTCCCATTCCCAATTTCAGTTTTGACAAATGGATAAAGCCCTATGCTGTCTCTACACTGTTAGGAAATGGCCTCAACAATTTTGTGTTGGGCAAGACCTTGGAAACGAAGCAAGGAGGCAATCCCAGTGAAGATTACTTGAAATTGATGGAAGAAAATGGAGCTCAATTCAAAGTTGTGGTAAAAACCACCGCAGGCACAAAGACCTATGTGATAACTCCTGAAGAGGCAAAGAAACTGCTTGCCATGCCCAAGGAAGACCATGCCTTGTTTGCCGCTTCGAGTGTGTTTATCGCTCAAATCCACGAATTCAAGGTGAATAAGGTTGTGAAAGACGTTAAGATAGAGGGCAATGTGTGCAGCATAGACCTTATGATTGACGAGAAGCAATTTGTGTCGAAACTTGAGACGATGCCTGCAATTCTGGGATATGTCATCCTCAATAATCTGGAGTTGAAGGTCAATGGCACCATTATTCCTAAAGAAGATGTCAAGAAAGAGTGGGATGAGGGCAAGCAAGTGCTTTTCAACAATCCTCCACAAGAGGGAAATGGCAACAATGTAGCCTGAAACTTGGCTTGTATTTAGGTTAAAAGCGGTGCGTGACCAAGGATGGTGCGCACCGCATTGTTAAGAAGAATGGTTAGTAGTTATTTCTTCTTGCCTTGTGGGTTTTTCATGGCTTCAAAGATCTTGGCTTCGAGCTCCTCGGCTAATTCGGGGTTGTCCTCAAGAAGCTGTTTTGCGTTGTCTCGACCCTGGAACTTGCTTCCCTCGTAAGACAGCCATGCACCGCTCTTGTTGATGATGCCGAACTGAATGCCGAGGTCGATGATCTCGCCTGTGCGTGATATTCCCTTGCCAAATAGAATCTCAAACTCGGCCTTGCGGAAAGGAGGAGCTACCTTGTTCTTCACCACCTTGACGCGTGTGAGGTTGCCAATCACTTGGTCACCGTCCTTGAGCTGTCCAATGCGGCGGATGTCGATGCGCACCGAAGCATAGAACTTGAGTGCGTTTCCACCTGTTGTGGTCTCGGGGTTGCCGAACATCACACCGAGTTTCTCTCGCAGCTGGTTGATGAAGATGCAAGTGGTGTTGGTCTTAGATATTGTTGCCGTGAGTTTGCGCAGAGCCTGCGACATGAGGCGGGCTTGCAATCCCATCTTGCTCTCGCCCATCTCACCCTCGATTTCGGCCTTGGGGGTGAGTGCTGCCACCGAGTCAATCACCACGATGTCGACAGCAGAGGAGCGTATGAGCTGGTCGGCAATTTCGAGCGCCTGTTCTCCGTTGTCGGGCTGTGCAATCCAAAGGTTGTTTACATCAACACCCAATGACTCGGCATAGAAGCGGTCGAAGGCATGCTCTGCATCGATGATTGCTGCGATACCTCCAGCCTTTTGCGCCTCGGCAATGGCATGGATGGCGAGAGTTGTCTTACCACTCGATTCAGGACCGTAGATCTCGATGATGCGTCCACGAGGATAACCTCCCACACCGAGTGCGTAGTTGAGCCCAATCGAGCCACTGGGAATCACCTCAACGTTCTCGATGTTGTCGTCGCCGAGTTTCATTATCGAGCCACGACCGTAGGTCTTGTCGATTTTGTCCATAGCCACTTGCAGTGCTTTGAGTTTCTCGGGCGATGGTGCCACGCGCTGTGGTTGCTCCATGCTGTTCTCATTGTTTAAAATTTCTTCATTCATAATAGAAAAGATGTTTATTTGTTGTTTAAAAATATCATTGTTATTACGCACCAGCATTGGCAATACTACAGGTTCAAGTTGAGAATCTGGTTGGCACTGTCCTTGGTGTTCACCTTGTTGATGATGTGGATGATTGTGCCTTGCTCGTCGGCGATGAACGTGGTGCGCACGGTACCCATGTAGGTGCGTCCCGCCATCTTCTTCTCTTGCCACACACCGAAAGCCTGGTTAAGAGTTAGGTCCACATCGGCAATGAGTGGGAAGGGGAGGTTGTGCTTGGCGGCAAACTTCAGGTGCGAAGCTGCCGAGTCCTTGCTCACACCCAATAGTGCGAAACCTGCCTTCATGAGTTTGCCATAACCCTCGCTCAAGCTGCAAGCCTCGGCAGTGCAACCAGGGGTGTTGTCTTTAGGGTAGAAATAGATGATAAGCTTCTTTCCGATGAAGTCACTTGCCTTAATCACGTTGCCCTGGGCATCCTGTCCTAAAATTTCGGGTATTTTATCTCCTATTTTCATGATGTTGTAAAGTTTTGATGTTGCAAAGATAATATATTTAGCGTGTACATATTGTGCCCACGAATTTTAAAAAATGTCAATCAGCGGTTTTTTTATAGTTTTGTAGAGCTTTTTTCAACTCGTCGACTATTTGTGCCTTGAGCTCAGGAGGCTCTATGACCTCGATGCTGCTTCCGTGTGACAGCAATCGCTCTCTCAGGTCGTAGGTGTTGCGCATTTTATAGCGGAAAATTGAGTAGTTGTCATGTAATTCCTCTTGTTGAGAAGGGTGTAGCGGCAAGGCTCTCAGATACTTGGCCTGTGTGGGCTCGGCTTTGATGGAGATTTTCTTAGGCTCGTCCTGATTGGTGGTAATACCGTAGCAGTCGGCAAAAAACTCATCAGGCACAAAACCCTCGGGGATGACAAACGTGTCGTTGGTGATAATCACCTTGGACATTCGGTCGAGAGAGTAGGTTTTTATTTTCTTGTCGGCAATATTGTATCCAATGACATACCATAGCTGATTGAAGATCTTGACAAAGTAGGGCTCAATGACAATGCCGTTTTGTGGGTTAACCCGCTGGTAGCTTTTATAGCTGAACTTGATGCGGAAGTTTTGTCTCATGGCATCGATGATGACAGGCAGGAACTCACGAGCCGACGGCACAAATTCAAGCAGAATTCGTGAAGAAAGGTCGGCCGAGCTACTCACCATGCCGCTAATCGACATGGAATCGAGCAGCCATTGCTGGCGCTTGTTGGTAGCTTCGGTGCCGTCGCTGGCAATGTAATACTCATAGGTAGATGTGTTGAACTCGATGTCAATTCCGAGGGTGTCGGCAATGCCATTGCGGTAGTTGTAGAACGACCGTCGTGGCAGGGGCTCTCCATTGCCGAAGTCGCTTTGCTCCCACAGTTCGCTCAGTCGCTCACGTGTTATAGAGCCGTAACGCTCGATGGTGTCGACAATCCAGATGTATTTGTTAATAGTATTTCGAGCCATTTTTTTGTTTTCAGTTTTGTAGTTGCGTTATCGCAACATGCTGAATTTATTATTTAGTGGTGGAAGGGTTGTTCTTCTTGAAGATGAACAGGCCCAGCATTGTGAGCACTGCGTTGAGGAGCAGGAGCTCGAAGCCGATGGTGTAGTCAAATTGCTGTTTGAGCCAGTATTGGATGAGCCAGCTCAAGATTGGAGCAAGAATGCACACGACAGGTACCATCTTGTCCTTGACACCAGCTTTGCACATCATGCCATAGGCAAAGAGACCCAGGATGGGACCGTAGGTGTAACTTGCGATGGAGTAGACCATCTTGATGGCGCTGTCATCGTTCAACAGATAGAAAATATAAATGATGATTCCCATTACCACTGCCATGCCAATGTGTACCAAGCGGCGAGTGTGAGCCAGGCGTGCCTCGTCCTGTTTCTTGTCGCTTCCCAGGATGTCGACTGTGAATGAGGTTGTCAACGCTGTGAGGGCCGAACCTGCAGCCGAGTATCCTGCCGCAATGAGTCCCAGCACAAAGAGGATGAGCATTATCACAGGCATTGAGCTATCTTGAGCCACCATACCAAAGAGTGCGTCGTTTTTCTCGGGCATCGCGGCACCAGAATTGCGCATGTAAAGCACAAGCATAGTACCAAGCACAAGGAATAGTCCCACGACAAAGATTTGAGTGATACCACTCACAATCAATCCTTTCTTCGACTCTGCCACATTCTTGCTTGCGAGAGTGCGCTGCATGAGGTCCTGGTCGAGTCCTGTGGTTGCAATCACCATGAAAATACCGGCAATGAACTGTTTCCAGAAGTAGGTGTCCTCTTTAGGATTGTCAAAGAAGAAAATGCGTGACGAGTCGTCGCCAGCAATGGCTGTAACCATGTCGGCTGCGCTATAACCAAGAGCTTTAGCCACAAAGACAATGCACAGCACCACCGAAAGGATGAGGCACAACGACTTGAGGGTGTCGGTCCATACCACGGTTTTCACACCACCCTGGAGAGTGTATAGGAAAATCAGGGCGATAGTGGCAATAACGTTGAAGATGAACGGTATGTGTAAAGGCTCAAATACCAGCATCTGCAGTGTCACACACACTACCAAGAACCTCACGGCGGCCCCTAACATTTTGCTGATGAAGAAGAACCATGCTCCGGTCTTGTGGGTTTTGCCTCCAAACCTGTCCTCAAGATAGCCGTAGATTGACACTAAATTGCGCTTGAAAAACAAAGGCATGAGCACGTAGGCTATTACAAAATATCCCACGGCAAATCCCAGCACCATCTGCATGTAGCTGTAGCTTGAGCCAACTACATATCCAGGCACCGAGATGAACGTCACCCCCGAAATGGGTGCTCCAATCATTGCGATGGCAACAATGAACCATGGTGCCTGCCGGCCACCAGTGAGAGCTGTGTTGGTGTCGGCTTTTCGAGAAGCCAACCAGGAGATGATGAAAAGTAAAATAAAGTAGCCAACTATTGTGGCAAGAACAATCCAGGGAGTAGTCATTTATTTAAAGATTTAATTTGTTAATAATAAGTTTAGTGGGGAGGTCCCCATTCTATATATCACAGTTAGATTAAGGTAATCTGCAAGTTGCTTTTTGTTAAGTTGTCTGAACTTCATTTATTCGGGGTAGAGAAGATATGGCCGACGTTGCTCTTTGAAACGAGCCACATCGTCTTGCCAGCGTGCCCGAATCTCGTTGGCACTCTTGCCAGCTTGTATCATCTCGCGGATGTAGGTGCGTCCGGCGAGCTTGTCGAAGAAGGGTGTGAAGAATTTGTCACCAATCTTGAGGTTGTTGTAAGCATCAATCACGTATTCGAGATTCATGCCTTTGGCTATCACGTCCTCGGCCTTGAGGTTGTGCAGGTCCACACCGTGGCACAGCTTGCCCAGTTGTGGAGGAGTCTTGGCACCGGGACGGCTTGTGGGAGTGAACGAGAAGTCGCATCCCTTCATGTCGGGGTGTCCATAGACCTGGAACGGCCAGTCGGTACCACGCCCCAGGCTCACTGGTGTACCCTCAAAGTAGCAAGTGGAAGGGTAGAGGTAAATGGATAGCATGTTAGGCAAGTTGGGCGATGGTGCGATGGGCAGCTCGTAACGTGTTTGGTGGGTGTAGTTCTTGCAAGGAATGACAGTGAGCTTAATTTTCTTGCCATTGTTCAGCCAACCTTCGCCGTTGGTCATCATTGCTATTTCTCCCATGGTCATGCCGTGCACAGTGGGTATGGGCAGCCAGCCCACACCGCTCTTGAGATTCATGTCGAGGATTGGCCCATCGACAGTCATGCCGTTTGGGTTGGGACGGTCGAAGACGATGAACTCCTTGTCGTAGGCAGCTGCAGCGTCCATCATGTTTACCATAGTGATATAATAGGTGTAGAATCGCAGTCCCACGTCTTGAATGTCGGTGACGATGACATCAAAGCGGTCCATCGTCTCCTTGCTGGGCATGCGCGACTTGCCCTCATAGAGCGATGCGATGGGGATGCCGGTTTTCTCGTCGACGCTGCTGCTCACATGCTCGCCAGCGTCGGCGTTCCCACGGAATCCATGCTCAGGCGAGAAGATAGTGGTGACGTTCAATCCTTGCTCGAGCATCAAGTCGAGAGTGTGCTTGTCGTGCTTGGGTCCCACAACGCCGGTTTGATTACTCAGCAGTGCGATGCGCTTTCCCTTTAGCAATGGCAGATATTCGGTTGTCCGTTCGGCTCCTACAACAACGGTTGTGTCATAGCCCGCATGCTCGCTATTGTTCTGTGTCATTCTTGTGTGGCCGTTTGAACAAGTCCACGCTGGGACTACAATGACCGTGAGAAAAGCGAGAATAATAGATTTACAAAGTTTCATGTTATTGATTATTTTCAATCAACAAAGATAATACATTTCTGTCACATTACTTGCCCAGAGATGATAAAAAATGTTATACAAAAAACAAGTCGAACCCAAAGTGGCTCGACTTGTGAAGAATGAATGTTGCAAATAAAATTATCTATTGTATCCGTCGTTGACTATGATGCCGTCCATCTGGTCGATGACGCGTTTGGCCTCGATGGTCTTCTGCTCGGCTTCTTTAGCCTTGTTGACAGCGTTGTCATAGTCTTTGCGTGCTTTCTCGACCTTCTTCTCGGCGTCTTTCACCTTCTGGCGTGCTTTCTCAAGGTCTCTCTCGGCATCTTGTACCTTCTTGGCGGCTTTCTCTACATCTTTCTTGGCTTTAGCCTCTTTTTTGAGAGCTTCGTTATACTTCTTCATTGCCTCGGTTTTAGCCTGCGTCTGCTGCGAGAGCTGGTTAAGGTTGTCGTCGGGAGTAGATGCGGGCATGGCAGTAGCGCTCATGCACAGAGCAAAAATCATTGCTGCTAATAATG
Source organism: uncultured Prevotellaceae bacterium (assembly GCA_947167995.1). GTDB lineage: Bacteria > Bacteroidota > Bacteroidia > Bacteroidales > Muribaculaceae > Sodaliphilus. Next base: position 12,149 of record CAMVKS010000012.1, on the reverse strand, counting down.
CTAATTTTTTCATGTCTATAATATTTTTTTAAAAATAAGTGTTTTGATTAATTCGCAAATATACAAAGTTTTTTCAAACAATGACTCACAATTAAAAGAAATTTATGAAGTTCAGTTTTATTGCAGTTGCTTGAGTGCTTCGCTCACGAGCTTGCCGGTTGCTGCGGGGCATTGAGCCTGGACGTGTGCGAGGATTGCGCGCATGTTCTTCATTTGTGGCTCTATTCCTGAATCTTTCACCATGTCTATGATGTCGTTGAGCTCGGGCTCCTTGGGCAGATAGTCGCTCAGGATTGCCAGGCGTGCTTTGAGTTCGCTGGTGTCGCGTCCCGCCTTGTCAAAGAGTTCGGCTTCCTCTTTCCAAGATTTCTCCATCTTTTGGATGATGGAAATCTCTTTTGCATCGTTGAACTGGGCTTCGTCGAAGCCTTTACTGGTTTGGAACTCAAGGAACTTGGCCTTTATCATCTTGAGCACGTAGAGGCGGTCGGCGTCACGGCTCTTCATCGCTGCTGCGATGTGTTTGTTGATTTCGTTGTGTAACATTATGATAGTTTTTAGTTGGTTAGAACGCTTGTAGGTACTCGTAGTCGTCTTGGATTTGAATCCAGATGTCATCTATCTCTCGCCAAATGGAGTAGTGCATTCCCTCAAGAGAGTTCCAGCGCACGTAGAGCTCTAGTCCTTCTTGTGCAGCCACCATCGCCATGATTTGGGGCGCATGGAAAAAGAGGTCTTTGTCATAGTCTTCTCCGCTCAATGTCGTCTTGTTGTCGGAAGCTAGCTCGTACCATTCATTGTGGGCCGATTCGACTTCTCCCTCGGCAATGCACACCATTGCCATGAGGCCCATGTTCTGCTCGGGAGCAAAGAGTACCATATAGAAGTTGCGTTCGTTTATGGGACAGCTGGCGAGCCATTTAGTGGCTATAATCTTGCGTCCTCCATAGGACTGACTAATAAGCTTTGTTATGTCGCTTGATGCTGATTCTTCCTTTTCCCCTTGCAGCCAGCGAGTGTAGTTGAGAGGTGTGTGGTCCTTGAGCCATGCCTGTGGTACAATGAATGGGACTGCCTGATAGTCGCTGTATCCACGGAACATCTTCTTGGACATTGCGGCATCGGTTAGGGCGAAGGTGAAGACACCGTTGCCGTTTACCGATTTCTCGCTTACAAACTTGGCGTTGCCAATGTGTGGCTTGAAAATTATGCGGTCGTAAGTGCGCTTCATTTTGCCTACATCCACACCTTCGGTCATCCAAGTGCCGTTGTCGGTCGAGAAGCGGTTCTTGGCAATCTGAATCTTGTTGAGGAACAATGGTCGATGCTTGAGGGTGGCATCAAGGGTGGCATTGCGACCCTCTATGCTATAGAGATAGAAAATGGGTTTCCAATCAATGTTGCCTTGTGGAATGGTTCTGATGCGTGTCGCCATTCCATCAGCAATCTTGAAGGTGCATAAATACTTCTTGTTGTAGTCGGCAGTGCAGAATTCTTTGATTCCATCGCCGTCAACATCAACAAAAGCATAGAGATTAACTAGTTCTTGTGATGCCTTATTGTTGTTGCATTCATCGATGATAGAGGACAGATTGCGTTGTACAGCAGCTGGCATCTGTGCCTGAACGGCGATGGCGCAACAGGCAAGCAGTAAGAATGATGCTAGAATCTTTTTCATAATAATTGAATTATTAAAAATGGTACTTTTATTTTGGTTTATTCACATTGTCCTGGAATGGAACAGGGGTGCCGTTGAGTATTGCTTCAAGATAGGGCTTGAGCTTTTGGGCATAATAGTAGAATCCCAGGTCGGTGAGGTGAATGCCGTCGACCGAGCCTTCGCAGTCGGGGCCGTAGAGGTCACGACGGTCGATGTAGTAGAGGTTGTGAGGGTTCTCGGCCTTGAGTTTCAAGTAGTTCTTGTGATACTCCTCGTTCTTTTCGGGCAGATACTGGCTGTAGAAACCGCTGAAGCGCTCGTAGCTGTATTCCTGTCCCTCAACCATGAAGATGGGGACCTCGGGCCGCAGAGTGCGCAGCAGGTTGACAAAGCCGTAGGTCACGGTGTCGCACATGAGCTTTGTGCAGTTGGGTATAGGATCAAGGATGAATGCGTCGACGTTGGGGATGGCAGCCATGGCACGTGCCATGCAGCTGTCCATCTTGCCTTCACCGCTGAAACCGAGGTTCACACATTCCACATCGAGGTCACGTTGCAGGATGCTTGTCGCCACCATACCGGTGCGTGAGGCACAGCCTCCGTGCATGATGCTTGTTCCGTAAAAGACGAACTTCTTCTCACGTCGCGGGCTGTTGACTCGTGGTTGTGTGATTTGTGCACTTGGCTCTACTCCAATCTCCATCCAGTTGATGCCATCGTAGAGAGGTAAATAAATCATGTATTCATGCCACTCTCCGTCGAGCTTGTCGATGTAAACCTTGCTCTGAATAGAATCTTTGCGCGGTCCTTCTCCTGAATAGTTGTAATCCCGATAAGGCCTGTTGCAGTTGACAAATCGCCACTTGCCCTCGTTGTCAAGGATGTAGAGGTCGGTCCCTTTGATGCCGGTGTCGGCCATGTGAGCCATGTGGAAATTGCTCATCAGGTTGTAGCGCACCGCCACACAGTGTGAGTTGGTGGCAAACCTGATTCCTATTCCTGCCGAGTTTTGTGCACGTTGCCACAAGGTCTCCCGCACGCTGTCCTTGAGTGTGGCAGGAATGCGCGTGTAGGGTGTGAGAGTGTTGTCCCATCCCTTGTTTATCATTCTGAACCTGAGTGCGTCGTAGAACTTGAGAGTGTCGATGCTTGTGAAGTCTTGAGCCCATGTCGTTGCCGCCGACATCGCCACTATCAGGAGGAGAAGAAATTTTTTGAATTTCATAGATAGGGTAATAGATACTTTTTGTAGAACACTTTTTTATATTGCTTAATGAAGCGACACGGTCGGCCGCCTCAAAGGGTTGCCGACCGTGTTGTGCTTTTAGCAGGTCAGGATTTCCAGATTATTGGAGAGTTCCTGCTTCGGCTTGCTGAATCATAGTCTCGTCGGCAGTGATGTAAACCTCTACACGGCGGTTGAGCGCGCGACCCTCGGGAGTGTCGTTGGTAGCTACTGGATAGTCGTAAGCGAGGCCAAAAGCTTCCATGCGGCTGCTTGGCACACCATTGTTCTTGAGATAATTCATCACAGCGTTGGCACGTTTCTCCGAGAGTTTCTGGTTAACTTCGCGTGAACCAGTGTTGTCGGTGTGACCGAAGATTTGAACGTTGGTGTTGGGGTCGTTAATGAGCGAGGTAGCAAAACGAGCCAGAGCGTTCTTTGCTGGAGCCTTGAGATCGGCCTTGTTGGTATCGAAGAGGATGCCTGATTCGAAAGTCACCTGAATACCAGTGTAGCCGTTGTTGTCGGTTACAGTGCTAACCGAAGCACCCTGGATAGCAGCGAGCTCGTCGGCTTTCTTCTGCATGTGCTTGCCAATCAAAGTGCCGGCAACACCACCAGCAACAGCACCAATAGCGCCACCAATGGCAGCACCCTTGCCCTTGCCAATGAGAGCTCCAATGCCAGCGCCAACAGCAGCGCCACCGCCACCGCCAAGGAGTCCACCTTGCAGGGTCTTGCTCATTGAATTACAACCACTGAATGAAACGAGCAGCACTGCGCTCATGAAAAGACACATAAATTTCTTCATAATAGTACTATTTTTAAAGAATTAATATAATATAATTATTAAGTTCATAGAAAAAACATGTTACAAAAGTAGCAGTTTTATCTTAAAACACAAAAAAAAGCGATAAAAAAAGCCCATAATCTTCATTATAAACACCGCATGCATAAAAATACTGCATCAAGAAAAGCGAAAAATGCGTTTTCTTGATGCAGAAAAATATGGAAAATACCACTAAAAAGTCAAATTACTTGTTCTTGAGCAAGTCGCGGATTTCACCTAAAAGTTTCTCCTCGTTGCTGGGCTCGGCGGGAGCTGGCTCTTCTTCTTTCTTCTTTGTAATCTTGTTCATGGCTTTTATCATCAAGAAGATACACAGAGCGATGATAAGGAAGTCGATAACATTTTGAATGAAGGTGCCATATTTCAATACAGCAGCACCCTCTCCCTCTCCAATCTTCAGAGCAAGTCCTGTGAAATCAACATTGCCTGTGAGCATGCCGATAGCAGGCATGAGTACATCGTCGACCAGTGAGCTTACAATTTTGCCAAATGCGCCGCCAATGATAACACCAACAGCCATGTCCATTACGTTGCCTTTCATGGCAAACTCTTTAAATTCTTTTATAAAACCCATAGTGATTAATTATTTATAAGTTAATAAATTAAAATTAGGCAAAACCATTAAACAATCTTAATTGAGCAAAGATGTCACAATATTTATTGTCAATGACAATTGTTTTTGCAAAAAAATTATTACTTTTGCAGTCGTAAAACGGAGCTGGCAAAATTAACAGCGTTGCTTCTCCACTGCAAAGATATAAAAAAATCATATATATTTACATTTATTTCCAATAAACAATTAATTATTTTTGTAATTATGGGTAAAATTAAAATCGGTATTAACGGATTTGGCCGCATCGGTCGCTTTGTTTTCCGCGCTTCACTTGAGGAAGCTAACAAGAATGACGTAGTAGTTGTTGGTATCAACGACTTGCTTCCAGTAGATTACATGGCCTACATGCTCAAGTATGACACCATGCATGGTATTTTTGATGGTGACATCAAAGCCGATGTTGAGAACAACAAGCTCATCGTGAACGGTAACGAGATTCGTGTAACTGCCGAGAAAGACGCCGCCGACCTTAAATGGGACGAAGTGGGTGCAGAGTACATCGTAGAATCTACAGGTCTGTATCTCACTATGGACCGTGCCGAGAAACACCTTCAGGCAGGCGCCAAATATGTGGTTCTTTCAGCTCCTTCAAAGGCTGGTGACGACGGCCGTCAGGCTCCCATGTTCGTTTGCGGTGTGAACCACGACAAGTATGCTGGTGAGACTATCGTTTCAAACGCTTCTTGCACTACCAACTGTCTTGCTCCAATCGCTAAGGTTCTCAACGACGCATTCGGCATTGAGAATGGTCTTATGACAACTGTTCATGCCACTACCGCTACTCAGCGCACCGTTGATGGTCCATCATTGAAGGACTGGCGCGGTGGCCGTGCTGCCGCTGGCAACATCATCCCATCTTCTACTGGTGCCGCCAAGGCTGTGGGTAAAGTAATCCCCGAGCTCAACGGCAAGCTTACCGGTATCTCAATGCGTGTTCCCACCCTCGACGTGAGCGTTGTTGACCTCACTGTTAACCTGAAGAATCCCGCCACTAAGGAGGACATCTGCGCAGCTATGAAGAAGGCCAGCGAGGGTGAGCTCAAGGGTATTCTGGGTTACACAGAGGACAAGGTTGTTTCGAGCGACTTCCTGGGTGATCCCCGCACATCAATCTTTGATGCCGACGCTGGTGTTTACCTGACCGACAAGTTTGTTAAGGTTGTATCTTGGTATGACAACGAGATTGGCTACAGCCACAAGGTTATCGACCTTATCAAGATTATGAAGAAGCACAACGGATAAAAAGCATAAAGCTATATAAAACTAACCTGGCTTGCGGTCACATGCTGCAAGCCAGGTTTTTCATGTGCGATGTGGTAGTTGTAGAGGATCAGCGTTCTATGAGCTGGTAGGCGAGTCGCTCGTCGCCGTTGTCAAGATAGATAATGCCGCAGTATTGGAATCCTCTCTTGACAAATAGATGCTGCATGATTTTGTTGTCCCGGTGAGTGTCGACGCGTATGTTTGGGTCGATAGAGAAGCAATAGTCCATAGCCGAGTCGAAAATGCCATGAGCCGTGGGCACTGCACCCATGCGGTGGACCACATGATAGGGTAGGGTGTCGTCGAGCCACTTGCCGTCGTGGATTTTGGCATAGGTGGGTTCGGGTGAAGTAAGCATGGCAAAGTAGGCGACGATGGTTCCATCGTCTTCAATTACAATTGCGCCGTTGCGCTCAATGTCGAGCATGACGGCTTGGACCGTGGGATATCCGTTGATCCACTGGTGAGAGTTTCCATCGATTCTCATCACTTGCTTGGCAGCGTTGAGCACCTCCATGATGCGTTCCACATCGGCTACAGTGGCATGTCTTATGTTTCTCATAAACAGGATTTAAAAAATGGCTGTGCTCATGATAGTCACAGCCATTATGATAAGAGTGAGTAGTTGTTAAATGATTTAGAAATTCAGCGATATACCTCCCATGAGCCCAATTCTGTGAGCACCTTGGCCGGGATAGTAGTCCCACTGCTTGCACAGCAAGTTGGTGGCCTGTGCCCAAACCGAGAAGATGTGGTTGAAGCTGTATTGAGCACCCACTTGCAGGTCAATGACATCTTTCATCTCTAATGAGCCATAGCTGTAATATCCTTCACTGATCAGTTCTCCCGAATCCTCATCGTAGGTGGGATATATCCACTCACGCGTGAATGTCGAGCGGTTGAGTCGGCAATACAGTCCTGCTGTGATGGTGAGAGGCTTGATGGGCCACACTTTCACCTCAAAGTTGCAAAGGCTGGTGGGTCCATCATTGCCAATAGGATACCCCTTGTAGCGCATACCATCCACATAGTTCTCATCGCTTGTGAATGAGTGAGCAAACTGGAATTTGGCCTCGGCAAGCGAGCGATATTTGTAACTTGCCTCAATTCCCATGTATGCACCTTTGCATTTTGTGGTCTTGTAGATGACAGCCGCAAATTGATTGGCATCATAGTAGGGAGACATTGGGCCATCGGGGAAGGGATTCTCGATGTCGAGAATATCTTTGTAAATTCCTCTGTTGGCTGCAGGTATCACTGGGTCGAGCATGCCGGTTACGAATCCATAACCCACATAAATTTTTGCCATGAATCCCACAAAGGGACCAACGTTGAAGCCTATTCTTCCGTCGAAAGGAACATAGGTGGTGACATCATATTCTGCCAGTGGGTCGTTGTATCGGTAGTCGATGTGCATGTCGCCCAGATGGTTGATCCCCTTGCCACCAGTGGCTTGAGCAAAGAGGCTCACTCCCTTAATTATTTTGAAATTCATGTCGATGTCGGGGGCAAATCTCACTGGAGTGCCGTCGTTAAACGAGAAGTTGATGATAGCACCAGCCTTGGCATTGAAGATGTCGTTGGAATACTTGTAGTATGGGTTCAGTGTGAGCATGCCGAAGGTCTTGTCGCTTGCGGCATTGGTGAAAATGTCATGACGGCGCAAGTTTACCACGTCGACTCCGAAAAGCACTCCCACGTCGCCAATCCTGTCAAGATTATAGCCACATTCAATAGAAGAATTGAACCAGAACTCCTTTGCCCCACTGATTCCCTCGAGGTGGGACTTGTCGTAACCTGCATAGTCTACTGTGGCATTTACCTCATAGTCTATGGCATCGTTGTCGTTGATGTTATATTTACTCACCCACTTAGCGTCGGCACGAGCCTCGATAAAAGCTGTCTTGTTGTTTTTGAGATAATCGTTGAATCCGCCGTAATAGTTGAAGCTGTCGAAGTGAATGTGTCCGTCAAGATCCAGGGAACCTTTGTCAAACTCCCTGAGCCATTGCACTCCCAGCAGGTTGTCGTTGTATCTCTGTTTTTGGCGTTGAGAAGGTTGATCGATGAGTTTTGATGAGTTCTTTCCCAGCCATGAGCTGCTGTGGTTGAGCCAGATGCTCAATTTCTGCTCGTTGTTGTCGATAGGTTTGTAACCCGCATTTGCAATCATGTTGAGGTGGGTGCCTGCACCAACGGTGAGATAGCCGCTCTGATTGGAGAAATTGTGCAGAGTTCGGTAACCATAAGGTAGCATCGTTGGAATGTTAACAGGAACGATAGTGGGCACTGTCCAGTCGCTGAACTGTGGTGCGACAACGTCCTTGTCATTCTTCCTTATCTCTTGTGGGAGGACGGTTTTCTTAACCACTTCTTTTTTCACTGGGTCAAACTCACGCTCTAAGCTTACGACCTTGTTAAGGTCGTTCAAGTTTTGGTTGTTGGTTTGAGCCGTGGTGGTCAACGGCAACGTTAAAGCGATTGCCACTCCCGTATATAATAATCTCTTGTCCATAAAATATATAAAAAAGATGTTATAGTGTTTTGTTCTGTAATTACTTGTGTTAAGATGCTAATTATCGGCTTCTTTTGGTCCACTTCGACAGTCTTGTGTCGATTTCATTGAAAATCTCTCCCTCGTGTCCTGGATATTTCTCTTTCAGGCTCCTGAGCGTTTCGATGGCTTCTTGTGTCTTGCCTTTATCGTTGTAGATGTCGCAAAGCAGAATGAAGCCTTTTGCAAGCCAGTAGAAGTGAGGAGTTGCGCTGTCGATGAGATTGTTGAGCGTAGCTTCGGCCTGCTCAAGATTGTCTTCGTCATAGTACAACTGTGCGAGTTCGTAGGCCGCTTGTGCACCAGCTTCGCTCTGGGTGTTGGTGGCGAGTGCTGCCAAGTCGGTTTTTGCTGCATAGGTGTTGTCCAAGTTTTTGTTGGCAATAGCCTTTGAGAGCAGTGCGTCTTGTTCCAACTGGCTGTTCAAGGTGAAACCGCTGTTGAGCAAGTCGTCGGCACATCTAACCACATTGTCCCAGTCTTGTGACTCTCTTGCCGAATTCATCATTCCTATCAAAGCTGTCATGCGGTTGTCCTCGTTGGTGGCCTTGGTTGCCCAAGTCTCATAAATGTGATAGGCTTCGGCTGCATTGCCCTGCTCAAGCAGGATAGCCCCCTTGAGCTCCATGGCCCTTTGTGCAAATGCTGCATCCTCGTTGCCGTGGAGGGCATCGTTGAGAGCGTCGAGCGCACTGGCATAGTCGTGCTTGTTGTAGTAGTAGTGCCCGATGTAGTATTTGGCTTCGATCACGTAGGCACCCCGTGGGTAGTCGCTGAGATATCTTTCGAGTTTTGAGATGTTGTTGTTGTCGAAATAATAGTTCTCGGCAGCTTCGAAAGAGGCTTTCTCTACCTCTCTGACATCGATGCGTGGACCGCCTTCGATGCTGTTGAGCCTGTTGCTGAAAGCGGTGAGCTCACCCCTCTCGGCATAGATGAGTTTCAAGTCCTCGGCAGCCGTTTGGGCTTCGATACTTGCAGGATATTGCTCAATGACTTTCCAGTAGTTGGTGATAGCGTTAGAGATGTTGCTGTTTTTCTCGGTGATGGCCATTCTGAGCAGTGCCTCTCGCGCTTCGGGATGATTCTGGTATTTCTTTACGAGTGCGGCATAGGTGTTTAAGGCCTTGGCCGGCTCTCCGTTGAGCACTTGTGCGTTGCCCTTCTCAAGCATAGCCTCGGGAATTCGGCTTGAGTTGGGGTAGTTGGTGATTAGCTCATCGAGAAGAGCAATCTTGGTGGCATACTGATTCTTGTCTCCTGCGATGATAGCGCTTCTGAGGAGAGCATACTCTGATGATGCGTCGATGCCGCCGTTTGTTGCTTTGTTGTAGTTGTTGAGTGCATTGTCGAAGTTCTTGGTGTAGTAGTAGGCGTCACCAATTCTGTTGTAAGCCTCTGAAGTCATTTCCTTGCTCAGAGAGTTGGTCTCGATAGCTTTTTGGAAAGCATCAATGGCTTTGTCATACATCTGCTGGTTGAAATAGGATGATCCCAAATTGTACTGAGCCAGTCCATAGTTGGGGTCTTGTGGTGTTGTAGCACTGATGAATTCTTCTTGATTCTTGGCAGCGCTTTGATAGTCGCGAAGCTGATATTGCGCTTCGGCAAGCCATAGCTTGCTGTCGTTGTAGATGTCATTCTCCTTGTTGCCCATGTCGACTGCCTGCTGCAAGCTGCCTGCCGCATCGGCAGGACGGTTGTTGCGCAGCTGCTGCACTCCCTTGTGGTAGAGGACGGTTTGCTTGGCTTGGAGAACTCTCTCGCTGGGGTTGTTGATGTTGGCAATGCTTCTCAACGCCTTGTCATAGTCGTTTGTTGTGGTATAGGCATCGATGAGGTAGTTCTCGACGTTGGAGTAGTAGGCCGAGTTGGGATATTCATTAAGGAATTGTTCAAACATGTCGATTGAATTGTCGAAAGGAGTTCTTCCTCCTTGGCTTTGGCTGATGGCGTAGTTGTAGAACGCCGTTTCACGCACGTTGTTGTCCCATCGCATTCTGGCTGCTCTCTCAAAAGCGATAGCCGCAGCGTTGTAGTCGCCGCTCTTGAGCCTGCACTGGCCGATGTAGAGGTAAGCGCTTTGAGTCATGGCATCATCAATGTTGGTTACCGTCGACATGTTTTTGATGGCATTCATGTAATCTCTCTGGTTGAAGTTTATCACACCGAGCATGTAGGCGGCCGAGCGTTGCACCTCGCTGTCTTCCTCGTCGCACAGTGTTATGAAGTGCTCAAGGTAGGGTTGAGCATTGGAATATTTCCCTAACCTGTAATAGCTTTCTCCCGCTATTCTGTTGAGCTCGGCATTGAAATAGTCGTTCTGGTTGTCCTCGATGAGCGACTCGGCGAGCCTGACGGCATTGTTGTAATCTCCTTGCTTGTAAAGAATTTGTGTCATGTAGTACTGTGACTGGTATCCGAGCACACCCACACGATCCACGTCTTCAAACATTTCATAGGCTTTGTTATAGTTGGTGTAGGCATATTCGATATAGGCATTGTAGAACTTAGATGCCCCACTGTATTGCTTGGTCTTGGAAAGCTTGTCATACAATTCCTTGGCGTCGGCATAATTGCCAAGCATAAGGTTGCAATAGGCTCTTCGGTAGAGAACACTCTCGTCGTAATCATCGTCGAGAGCCTTCTCTCTCACCTGCTCATATTTTACCAAAGCTTGTTCAAAATCGCCGTGATAGAAGTAGTAGTCGGCGAGTTTAGCTCTTGCGACCATTGCCAGGGGGTCATACTCATGGTTCTCTATGAAATATTCAAGCAGAGTAATGGCTCGGTTGTTTCCTAACTCAAACTCATCAAGAGCGATTAGCAGCTCGGCCTCAGTGTCCTGGCTCCAGAACAAGGGCAAGTGATTGAGCCCGTATGTAAGCTGGTCGTTGGAGCCAACATAGTTGCGTGTTTCATTCATGAAAACTCCACGCGATAAGAAACCATCCCCATTGTAGTTGAGTATTGATGGTTGGGCATAAATGGCATTGCTGCACAGCGCTACCCAAGATATTAACAAAGCTTTTTTGAGATACATAAGTCTTTATTTTAGGTGATTTTATAGTCTTGTGTTAATTTTAATATGCAAATATACTTATATTTTTATTATTGTATACATGTTACAGTCATAAAAAAGAAAAAAAAATGTGTAGGAGTAATTTTATTCTTCTTTTTTTGGTTTTCTCAAGAATTATTATCAAATTTGCATATTAACTTTGAGATAATTTTACGTTGCAATGTGGCCAAAATGATGAATTGGCTACTAATCAATATATTATGGAATTAATTAAATGTCCAAAATGTGGAAATGTTGTTCCTCCTGGTTCCGCCACTTGTCTCGTGTGTGGAAATAGTGATTTTTCGATAATTCCCCCTGGATCGAGCAACTCAAAAGATACTGGTGTAGAGGTCGATACTCAGGCTCCCGTTGAGCCACCAGTTGCAGCAGTCACCGAGGGTGGTCAAGAAATGCCCAAAGTGGTTAGGCGCACACGTGCAGGCCGCAAGTTGCGTTTGGCTCATAAATATCTTGATGAAGAAGATTTGGAGCCTATTGAAGGTTCACAAACCGTGCCACCTTCACAACCCGTGGAACCCTCACTGCCATCGCAGGACAATCAGATAGCCGAGGAACCTATCACCCCAGTTATCCCGTTCATGCCCACCTCTGGCGAGGCTCCCAAGGAGTCGAAGATGCAAAAGATTATGGATGAATCGGAGGATGATACCGACTTTGGCTCGTCATTGTTGCCTGAGGAAAAAGATGATCCTGGTTTCTCGGCCGAATCGGCAAAACCAGTAATCCCTGTGTTTACAGGTCAAGTTTTAGAAAAGCCCGAGGAGCCTGCCGAGCCTGAGCAGCCCGCCGAGCCTGAGCAGCCCGCCGAGCCTGAGCAGCCTGCCGAGCCAGAGTTGCCCGAAGAGCCTGCCGAGCCTGAGCAGCCCGCCGAGCCTGAGTTGCCCGAGGAGCCTGTAGAG